>NZ_JBCOAB010000037.1:0-31996 GCF_040227035.1 Clostridium sp. RTP31139st1_H3_RTP31139_211217 | reverse complement strand
ATAGAAAACTATAATAAATCACAAGGGTTCAAAAGCAATTTTTATAGTTTAGATGAAATAGTAGGTAAATTTCAAAGAGGAAGACTTATAACAGTGTTTGCAAGAAGTGGAGTAGGTAAAAGTACATTTGCGATACAAACTGCTTCAAATATGGTTATACAAGGTAATAGAGTTGTTTATGGAAGTGGAGAAATGTCTGTAAAGGAAGTCTTAGACAAAATATCTTCTAGTAAGTTAAATATAAAGCATTCTAAATTTACGGAAAATACATTGACTAGAGAAGAAAAAGATAAGGTAAATAGTTTAATGGTTAAATTAATGGAAAATAGATTTTATATAACCAATGAAACTGATATAAATAAGTTTTTAAATGAAGTTAGATTGTACAAGTTAAAAAATGGATTAGATGTACTATTTGTTGATTATGTAAACAAGTATGTAACTGGTATAAGTGGAATTACATTAACTGAAAAAATAGGACAAGTTACAAGTATTTTAAAAGAGTTTGCATTAAAAGAAAAAGTATGTGTAGTGTTATTAGCACAAGCAAATAGAAAATCAGATGGCAATTCAAATTTAGAGTATTACGAGAAATTGGAAGTTAATGATATACAAGATAGTGCGAGAATAGAGCAAGATAGCGATCAAGTAATTGCATTGTATAGAAATATAAAATTAGATAATCCACAAATAAGAGAAAATTTAAATAAAGAAGGAAAATTAGATTACAACTCTAAAAAAGCTGAAAAAAATCCAAATTGTATAAACTTAACTGTATTAAAAAATAGACATGGGAAAAAAGGAACAATAGCTTTAAATTGGGACGGAGATTATTCAAGAATAAGTAACTTCATGAGATAGAGAGGTAATATTTATTATGGCACTAGAGGAAATAGAACAATTAGAGGTAGAATTGAATAAAGCAAAAACAGAAACCTTATTAAATGCTATTGATATATATAGAAATGAGAAAGGTATGGAAGACTTAAAAAAAGATGTCATGAAGGGGATTGTAGAAGTATTTAACAATAGTTTTAGAATGTTAGAGCAGTTAAAAAAGGAATGTAAAGAGAATGGAGAAGAGCAATAGCGAAGAGTTAGAAAATAAAGTTTTAGAGATAGGCAAAAAGTATAAAAATGCAGACAAGCCTACCCAAATAGAAGTTGGAAAGATAATGTTAGGTAAAAGAAGAAAATTTAAAAAGAAAAAAAGCTTATAGATACTACCAATATCTATAAGCAAGGAGCTATCCATAGGATAACATAAAGTATAGCAACTTAAGTTTATCCTATAAGCTCCTAAATAATCAAGAGTAAAATAAAGGAGATAAGGAAATGAATTATAAAAAAATGAAAAATATAGTAGATGGAATAGTAGAAAATGAATTTATTCATATACCGAATATTGAAGAAACTTATTTTGAAAATGAAAATTTTAAGTATAAACAAAAACAATTAGCGACAAAATCAATTAAGGAAGTTTTGAAATTAGATACAACTGAAGAGCAACAAAGATTAATTAGGGAATTAGAGGACTCTATTTCAGATGAATGGTTAGAATTATGTAGATTTTATTTTAGAGAAGGTGTAAGAGCTGGATTAGGAAGTTTAAAGTTTTTAAATGAGATAGATGATGTAGGAACTATATTATAAGTAAAAGAGAGTTACATATGGCAAAGATACAGATTAAATATGAGAATGAAATAGAAAAGATTAAAATATTAGAAGTTTTGTCTAAGGGCATTAAGATAAATAAAATTAGTAAACCAAGTAAGACAGGTAGATATTATAGGGTTTATGTAGATATAGAGTAGTTACTATATTTAATATCTAAGTAACTACAGGAGGCGAAATTTATGTCAGAGAATGAGAAAAAGTTTCATGAGTTATTAAGAGAGTTTATAAAATAGGTGATTTTATGATTAAGAAAAAAGATTTTAAAATATTATTAGATAAATTACTACAGAAGGAATTAGAGGATTTAAGAAAAAGATTTAGACCATATAAGAGAAAGTCATTTTTAAGAAACAAAGTTATTATTGATTTGGATTTAAGGTGTAAAAGGAAAAATACTCTTGGGTATTACGAGAACACAAGAGCAAATGAAAGACAATGGAAATATGAGCATAAGATATTTTTAACTAAGCTATCAAGAAGTTATTATGAAATGTATTGTAATGATTTTAATGATAAGAAAAGAGGAATTGAATGTTTAAGGGAAACAATAAGACATGAATTAATCCATGCTTTTGTATATGAAGAATTTGACGAATGGGAAATGATAGAAGGGTGTAATAGAGATTATTCTCCTATATTTTTAGCATGCCTTCATTGGAGTGGTTTGGATTCACCATATCCATATACAAATAAATTTAAAGAAAGTGATTTATATAAAAATATAGAAAAGTGTAAAAATTACGATATGGTGTATATGTATTTAGTTCATTATATTGGTGATATAGAAAGAAGTGTAAGAAAAATAAATGAAAAGTTAAATAGTGATTCTAATAATTATAAAAATTTAAAGATATCATTTAATTATTATGAAGCAGGAATTATTAAAAAAACTTATTCGAGTTGTACTGTAAGAAGAAAAAAGGATAATGGAATGTGTATAGGGAAAGCTGTTGAAATGGACTTAGGAATAGGATTTCTAGTTACCCCAAATGATATAGAATTAAATTATGAAAGAAAGTTTAATAATAATTCAATGGCAACAAGTCATTTAGAAACAGCATATTATTTAATAAATAATGAATTAAAACAAAAGACAATAATAAGAGAAAGTTAGTATTGGAGAATGGAATTAAATTTATATATTAAAATACTAGCTTAAAATATAGTTTTATGATAAAATAAGTATAAAGATAAATATAAAAATAAGAAGTAAATATTAGATAGTACCCCACTTGATTAAGTGGAAAGCATATAAAGGCTACGGGAAATAGATTAACTTAAGGGAAAGTGAAGATATTCACTTACTAACGAGTTTATATATTCCTGTAGTCTTTTTTTTATTTTTAAGAAAGGAGCTATAGCAATGAATGATGAAGCAAGAAAATTAAGAAATGCTTATGCTAGAGAGTGGCGTTCTAAGAATAAAGATAAAGTAAAAGCCCACCAAGAGAAGTATTGGAAAAATAAAGCTAAAAAATTAAAAGAAGAAGGAGAGAAAAGTAATGGCTAAAAAATTAAGTGATGTAAAAGTTGAGCTTGATCCAGAGCTTAAAGAAATAATTAATTCATATTTTCATAATGAAACTTTAGAAGAAAGAGAAGAAAAAGTTGTAAATAAAATAATAGATGTGTTAGAAGATGGAGAGATACCAATATACAGAGTGCCAGCAATAATGGAGAATGTAGAAAAAAGAATATATTCAGCAGTAGTAAAATTAGCAAGTATTAGACAGTAAAATTTTAAATAATTAAATAGAGAGGTATTAAAATGAGTAAAAAAAGTGAATTATTAAATATTATTGAAGGATATAAAAGACAACAGGAATTATTTAAGAGTAAAGTAAACCAAATAGAAAGTAAACCATATTTAACTCAAGAAGGCAAGGAAATTGAAATAGAGAAAATAGCAATACCATTTAAAGAAGTTGCACAAAATTATCAAAATAGAGCTTTAGAAACATTAAATAGAGGGATTGAAGCTTTAGAGAAAAAATGGAGAGATAATTCAGCTGGAAGATTATTAGATTCAAATTATCAAATAGGATTAACAAATGCAATGAAAATGATTGAAGCAGGAGCGATTACAAATCAAGAAGATTTCCAAAATATTATAAATGTATATAAAGATGATTACAACGCCCTAGCAATGTTAAGAAGTTTAGCAGTAAAATGTGAAAAAGTATATGGATTTTCTGTATTAATACCAAAAGACAATAGAGAATATAATAAAAAATCATTAAATGATTTAAGGAATAATATAGGAATACACATGAGCCCTTATAGAATAAAAGAATCTTTATCTACAGGATTAGAGGGTAATATTAATTTTATTAAAACAAGATTAAAAGATGACTTAACAATAATTCTATGGGAAGAAGTGAAATAAAAAGAGGCTTAAAAGGTCTCTTTTTTATTAAATAATTTTAGAAAGGAGAAATAATATTGAGAGAAGTTAAGCCGATAAGTGATGAAAATATAGAAGATATAGCACAATATTTAAAGAGTAAAAATGAAAGAGATTATGTAATGTTTATGGTTATGCTACATACTGGTTTAAGAATATCAGATGTATTAAAGTTAAGAATATCAGATGTGGTAAATAAAAAAACTATATATATGCAAGAGCAGAAAACAGGTAAATGGAAAGAGATAGAGTTAAGTAGTAAGTTAAAAAAGATATTAAAAGAATATTGCGAGGGTAAAGAGCCTAACGAATATTTAATAAAAAGTAGAAAAGGATATAATAATCCATTACAAAGAGATAGAGCTTATAAAATAATAAGAAGTGCAGCCGAAAAGCATGGATTAAAAAGAGTAGGGTGTCATTCAACTAGAAAGACATTTGGTAGAAAGTATTATAAGAAATATGGAGATATAGAAGAATTAAGAAGATATTTTAATCATAGTAATTCAGGAATAACATTAAGATATATAGGATTAGAACAAGAAGTAATAAATAAGCATGTTAAAGGTTTATGGGATTAAAAAATAGGTATGAAAGATACATATTGTGGGGTATGTATTTTTCATATTTTTAAAATAGTTATAAAGCTAGATAAATACAGGGGTTAAGGGGGAATAAATGAATAATACACAATGTTAGATATGTATCTTTTGGATTAAAAAGGGAAAATACGCTTAAATATAGTAAAATCAATGGTTATAGACCAGAGAAATTAGTTAAAATTGAAAAAGTAAAAAATATAGTAATGAAAGTGATAAAAAAACAATATGCAAAACTAAAAAAAACGAAATACCAAAATAAAAAAACTAACTCAATTATATAAAATACAAATCGCAACAAACACAATTCTTTATACGTTTAAATGTAGAAAAATACAGGGATTAGACATTTCCATAATGCACAGAAAATAATACAATTTTGTTAGTAATTTTTTTAATTTAAAAGGAGTAAAAGTGAATAATATAAATATCAGAAAGAGAGCTTTTAAAATTTACAAAGAGCATCATAAGAATATAAAAATAAGTGAGATAGCAAAATACTTAAATGTAAGTGTTAATACAGTTTATTCATGGAAAAGGAGAGATGAATGGGATAAAAGAATAAATAGTAAAGTAGGAGCACCAAAAGGCAATAAAAATGCTATTGGTAATAAAGGGGGTGGAGCACCAAGAGGAAACCTTAATGCACTATGTCATGGAATGTATATGAGTGATGAAACAGCACTACCAAGCAAAAGAGTATTAATGGGGATTATATTAAAGCAACAAAGAATAATTAATGTTTTAAAAAAATAAAGAATAATACTACAAATTTATGGTATCATTTTTAATAAAATAAATGTATCGAAAAACGAAGGTATGGCGATACAAGAAGAAATTAAGAGAAAATCCCTCATAAATGGCTTAAAATCGTTACTAAATATGTATTATTATGTTTGATAGGTTTAATGATACATATTATAATTAACTCATAAAATATTAGAGCAAGGGGTTAAAAAATGATAGTAAGTTATTTAAGAGTGAGTACATTAAATCAAGAAGTAGGTAGACAAGAATATCAACTTGAAAAATTAAAGATAAAATTTGATAAGGAATATATAGATAAATGCACAGGAAAGAGCATGGAAAGACCACAGTTAATTAAAATGATGAATGAATTAAAAGAGGGAGATATTCTTTATTGTGAAAGTATCAGCAGATTAGGAAGAAACCTAAAGGACTTAATTGAGATAGTAGAGCAATTAATTAATAAAGGTGTTAGAGTTATTTTAGTAAAAGAGGGTATCGACACTAGCACAACAACCTATAAGTTATTACTAGGTATATTTGGAGCTGTTGCAGAAATGGAAAGGGAAACTATCCAAGAAAGAACATTACAGAGTATTGAAAGATTAAAAGAAATAAAATCAAATACTGGTGAAGTTGCTACCAAGAGTGGTAAATGGTTTGGTAGAGAAGAAAAGAAAGTTAGTGA
Organism: Clostridium sp. RTP31139st1_H3_RTP31139_211217; assembly: GCF_040227035.1. Taxonomy (NCBI): domain Bacteria; kingdom Bacillati; phylum Bacillota; class Clostridia; order Eubacteriales; family Clostridiaceae; genus Clostridium; species Clostridium sp. RTP31139st1_H3_RTP31139_211217. The sequence goes on along the minus strand of NZ_JBCOAB010000037.1, from coordinate 25,881 downwards.
TCTACCGAAAGACTTTAAAAAATATTATGACAAAATGTTAAATAAAGAAATAACAAAAGTAGAAATGGCTAAGTTATTAGGCGTTGGTAGAGCAACTCTTTACAGATGGATTAAATTATATGAGGCAGATTAAATATTAAAAATAGAAAATGGAGCAACGTTTTGTTACCCTTATAAATTTATTTGAATAATATGAAGCTCTAAAATAGCATAATATCTTTTTATATGTATCTTTATAGATATTAAATTTATAAAATTAGAGAAAAATTAAATAAAATAAGAATAATTTGATATAATCAGCTATAATAATAAAAAAAAGATTTGTCAATAAATTATTATATGACGTATAATATTAGTGCAGGTAGTAATACGCTGTATACCTATGAAACTGAATTAACGTTTAAGCGACATGGTTATGTCGTCAGCCATAGGGAACGCCGTTCGGCGTTTTTTTGTTTTTAGGGGGAGAATATAATGAATTTATATATATATTCTGATGAATCAGGTGTATTTGATAAAGTACATAATGATATATATGTTTATGGTGGAGTATTATTTTTATCTAAAGAAGATAAGGATATAAACGTAAGAAAATATAAGAACGTTGAAAGAGTTATAAGAGAATCTAAAAAGTATGACAATGGTGTTGAGTTAAAAGCGTGTATTCTCGGAAATAAAGAAAAATCAAAGATTTATAGATCATTGAATAAATGTATTAAATTTGGCGTGATAGTTAATCAAAAAAATATTAGAAATGAAATATTTGTTAATAAGAAAAGTAAGCAGAGATATTTAGATTATGCTTATAAGATAGGTTTAAAACGAATGTTTGAAAACTTGATATGTGAAGGTATTATTTCTGCTGATGAAATTGAAAACATATATATTTATATTGATGAACATACAACTGCAACAGATGGAAGATATGAATTGAAAGAAAGCTTGGAGCAAGAATTTAAAATAGGAACATTTAATTATGATTATAATAAATTCTATCCACCAATTTTTAAGAATTTAAAAAGTGTTAATGTAAAGTATTGTAACTCTAATTCTGTAACATTGGTTAGAGCGTCTGATATAGTAGCTAATAATATTTATTATAAAGCTATAAGAGACATAGAAAATAAATCTAATAAATTATATTTAACTATACTACCATAGATAAATATTAACGATAAAAAACCGACATAATACCGACAATTAATAAATATTTGTAATAGTACAAGCTATTTTATAAATATAAATAAAGTTACATAAACATAGTAAATATAAGGCTTTACAAGGATTGTTATATAAATAAAATTTTATAATAATATATAAGGTTTTTCCTGTTGGGAGTACCATAATAAAAATCGCTAAGAAATTTAAGTTTCTTAGCGATTTTTATTTATATTATTTTGATTTCTTTTCTAAAAAATCTTTTGATTTTTCCAGTACTATTATTAAAGATCCGCCTATAATAAAGAATATCCAGCTGAAGTTTGAAAGATTCATTGCTGGTTGAGGGACTTCTAAAGTAGTAGGTCCCATAAATACGGCATATAAAGATCCAACCATTAATCCTAATATTAAATAAATCATAGCAGATCTATATTTACTTAATAAGAATTTAATTATTTTAATTGTACTTAAAATACCTGTAATTACACCTAATCCAAAGATTATTAATACTGGTAAATAAGAAAAGTTAAGTGATAAAACTTCTTTTATTGCACTTATAATTCCTGTGTAAAGTCCAAATATTAATAATAAAGTTGAACCTGATATACCAGGTAGAACCATAGCAGAAATAGCAATTAATCCAGCAACAAATACAAATATACCAAGTCCAAAGTTTAAACTTCCTAATGAAAGATTCATGCCACCATTAGTACCTGCAGGGTTAAAATACGTAATTAGTCCAACAATTAGAGCACCGATTAAGGTAAAAATAATATTTTTATATTTACCTACTAAAGAATCCTTTTCCTGTTTAATTATTAATGGAATTGCAACTATTATAAATCCAGTAAATAGTGAACTTATACTATAGATGTGTGAATCAAATATAGAAGATAGTATTAGTACAGATAAAACCATACCAGTTACCCAACCGATTCCTAACTTAATTAAAAAGAATAAAGCCTTTTTCTTATCTTCTTTGCTATCTTTTGATATTAATGAGTTTAGAGAGCCTATAAAATCATCATAAAACCCTAATATAAAAGCAATAGTACCACCCGAAACACCAGGTACACTATCAGCTAAGGCCATAAAAAAACCTCTGATAAAATTAATAATATACACAATATCACCTCAAAATAAATATGTTAAGTATAAAATTATAATACTAAAAATAAAAAAATAATAGCACATTATTATTAAATTAATATTAAAAATATTAAAATTTCTATTGAAATAAAATGTAAAATTTGTGTTTATTTATTGGTAAATTATATCATATAGTATTAACGTATGATATAATAAATATCAAAAATATTTTATTAAATTACTAGGAGAGTGATTTTTTTGGAACCCAGTCAAGTGTGGCAGATAATAGTACTTATAATTTTACTTGTATTGTCTGGATTTTTTTCAATGTCAGAAACCGCCCTTATGGCACTAAGTAAAATAAGAATTAGACATATGGTGGAAGAGGGAGTAAAGGGAGCTAAGTTGGTTGAAAAGTTAACAGAAGACCCAAATAAGTTATTAGGAGCCATATTAATAGGCAACAATATAGTCAATATTTTAGCATCATCATTAGCTACAACATTATTTGTTTCTTTAGTAGGTCCAAGTGGGGTTGGAGTAGCAACTGCTGTAATGACAGTATTAGTACTTATATTTGGAGAAATAACTCCAAAGTCAATAGCAAAACAAAAATCTGAAGAAGTATCGTTAAAAGTAAGTAAACCAATAAATATAATAGTTAAAATATTAAAACCTTTTATAGGAATATTTTCGTTTATATCAAGTTTATTTATAAGATTATTAGGTGGAGATCCGAAGGCTACGGAACCATTTATAACAGAAGAAGAATTAAGAACTATGGTAGGTGTTAGTGAAGAAGAAGGTGTGCTTGAAGATGTTGAAAAAGAAATGATTTTCAATGTTTTTGATTTTGCAGATTCTCAAGCTAAAGATGTTATGGTTCAAAGAGTAGATATTGTAGCAGTAGATACCGAAGCTACTTACGAAGAAGTTTTAGAAGTTATAAAAACAGAGCAGTTTTCTAGAATACCTGTATATAATCAAACGATTGATGATATAGTTGGAGTTTTGTATGTTAAGGATTTAATTATAGCAGGTCAAAACAAAGAAGGATTTAAAGTTTCTGATTATATGAGGGAACCTTATTATACATTTGAATTTAAAAAAATTAAGGAATTATTTAATGAAATGAAGAAAACCAGAAATCATTTAAGTGTTGTTTTAGATGAATATGGTGGTACCGTTGGTATAGTAACTATAGAAGATTTAATTGAAGAGGTATTTGGCGATATAGAAGATGAATATGACGACTATGATAAGGAAATAGAAGTTGTAAAAGAGGATGAATATATAGTAGATGGAAGTGCCAAACTTGATGATATAAGTGAATTAATTGGAGTAAATATGGAGTCAGAAGAATTTGATTCTGTTGGTGGATTAATTATAGGAGAATTAGGTAGATTCCCAGATAATAAAGAAGAAGTAACTTTAAACAAAATAAGATTTGTTGTTGAAGAAGTTGATAAGAATAGAATTAAAAAAGTAAGAATTTACACATAGTTACTAATTGAAGTAATAAGGTAAGAGTTAAGAGTTTTAAATGGTAAAATGAATTTTATCAATGGCACTTAGCTCTTAAATTTTAGCCAATAAAAGGTGGAAATGACATAATGAATTATATGGATATTGCTCTAGAAGAAGCTAATAAGGCTTATTTAAAGGGGGAGGTTCCTGTAGGGGCTGTAATAGTAAAGGATAATAAAGTAATAGCTAAAGCTCATAATTTAAAGGAAACAAATAAGTCAGTATTGGCACATGCTGAAGTATTAGCTATTGAAGAGGCTTGCAAGGTATTAGGTGATTGGAGATTAAATGGGGCAGAGATGTATGTAACATTAGAACCTTGTTCAATGTGTGCATCTGCAATTGGGCAAGCAAGAATTTCAAAATTATATATTGGAACATTTAATAAAGATATGGGGGCTTGTGGGACAATTTTAAATATTTTAGATTATGATATTTTTAATACTTATGTAAAGGTAAATTGGTGTTATAATAAAGAATGTAGCGATTTAATAAGTAAGTTTTTTTATGAAAGAAGACAAAGAAAATTAATAGAAAAAGGGGAGGATAAGAGATGAATCCAGTAGCAATGAATCCGGTAGCATTTGAACTATTTGGTCAGCCTATAAGGTGGTATGGAATCATTATTGCAGGAGGCGTATTAGTTGCATTTTTTGTATCGTATATTCTTGCAAAGAAAAAAGGACTAGATTTTGATATTATTACTGATGGTTTTTTATGGAGTTTTCCATTTGCGATAGTTGGAGCTAGGCTTTATTATGTGGCCTTTGAATATAAAAATTATCATTCATTTTTAGATGTAATAAATATAAGAAATGGTGGTATGGCTATTCATGGAGGGTTAATTGGTGGATTGGTTGTTGCATATATATTTACAAGGATTAAGAAGATTAATTTTTTTGAATATATTGATGTGATAATGCCAGGAGTAATATTAGCTCAGGCAATTGGGAGATGGGGAAATTTTATGAATCAAGAAGCTCATGGAGGCCCAGTTACAGAAGCGTTTATAAGTAAATTCCCTGAATTTATTCAAAGAGGAATGTTGATAAATGGAACATATTATCACCCAACATTTTTATATGAATCTATTTGGGATTTAGTTGTATTTGTATTATTAATATTTATTTTATATAAAAAGAAACAGCAACATGGTATCGTAATAGGAAGTTATATGGTACTTTATTCGTTAGGAAGATTTTTTATAGAAGGATTAAGAACTGATAGCTTAATGTTCTTTGGATTAAGAACTGCTCAAATAATAAGCTTAATAGGTATTATTTTTGGAGTTTTAATTATATTTATAGCAATAAAAAATAATAAAAATAAAAGCAAAAATTAAATATCATAAAAATAAATAAATGCGACTCGAAGTGGTAAACTAATATAGTGATAAACTGCGAGTCGCATTTATAGATTTACGATGAATTATGAAAGTAAATCTTTCTATTGAACTACAATAATATTTATGTTAGAATGAGAAAGTATCAAGATTAAGTAAAATAAAAAATGTTTTAATTAATTTCTAGATATGTGATATGGAGAGATGTCCGAGTGGTTGAAGGAGCACGCCTGGAACGCGTGTATAGGGGAAACTCTATCGTGGGTTCAAATCCCACTTTCTCCGCCATAGCCGTACTAGATGGGGAGTTAGCGGTGCCCTATAACCTGCAATCCGCTATAGCAGGATTGAATTCCTCACCGAGGCTTTTAATCTTTCTGGACTGCCCTATGTAAGTGATGTTGAGGGTCGGGTCCCACGCGACGTAAGACTGTGAACCTCGTCAGGTTCGGAAGAAAGCAGCGATAAGCAGCCCCTGCGTGTGACGTGGATCAATCTTACCTGAGTTAACTACATAGGTAACGCTTAGAGGTTACTGTCAAAGTGAGGTGTACGGTTTTAAATTATCCTTTCTTGCTAGAAAGAAAGGCTTTTTTAATGTTTATAAACAATTTTAATTAAAATGAAAATTAATTATGAAAAATGATATTTCATTTTTCGTTCAAATTTATTTATTAAATTAAGGTTACTCTTCAATAGGATTAACAATATAGGACAAAAAAACAATAGGACAGAAAAATAGGGAAATCTCTTGTGAGATATCCCTATTTTTCTGTCCTTTTTTAAATTTAAAAAGGAAAATATTAAAAAACATAACTATTTAAGTTAACTAAATGATAATATAAAAATATTAAATGCAAGTTAAAAGTATTAAAAATTGCATTTTTTAAATAAAACTCTTGTAAAACCATATAAAAATGAAATATAATAAAAATATGAAATTCAAAAAGATTTAAGGGGGCTATTTAAATGAGAAAATTTCCGACTTCGATGATGACACAACATCCTGATAATGTAGAACAATACATATCAATCCAACATGAACCAGAAGAGGCAATACAAGGATTAACACCTCAAGAGCAAGGTGGTCTTGGAATTGATGAAGTAATGATAGATTTTGAAGGTAAATTAACACCTTATCATCAAACATCACAAATTGCATTAGGTTTAATTGGCAAGGGTATAGTGCCGGGTGAAAATGTTAGGATAACACCTAGAATACCAAATGCAAATAAGGAATCAGTATTTAGACAGTTAATGAGTATAATGTCTATAGTTGAAACTAATGCACAGGCTTATCAGCTTACAGGGGTACAAGCTATAAGAGAAGTGGTTGTACCAATGGTAGAGACAGGGCAAGAAATAGCTGAATTCCAAGAAAGAGTAAATTCTGTTATTGAATTAGGAAATAAAAATTATCCAGTAAAATTTGAAGAAAATAGTGTAAGAATAATCCCATTAGTTGAAGATGTTCCTGCATTAGTTAATGTTGATAAAATATTAAATGATTTTTATGAAATTTCAAAGGAAAAAGGATTTAATATAGACTATTTAAGATTTATGATAGCACGTTCAGATACAGCAATGTCTTATGGATTAATATCAGGAGTACTTTCTGTTGTAATGGCAATCGATAAGGCATATAAATGGGGAGAAGAACATGGGGTAGAGGTTGCACCTATATTAGGATGTGGATCATTACCATTTAGAGGACATTTTACTGGTGAAAATGTTGATAAGATATTAGAAACTTATGCAGGAGTAAGAACTTTTACTTTCCAATCTGCGTTAAGATATGATCATGGTGCTGATGAAACTAAAAAGGCTGCAAGAGAGTTAAGAGAAAAGATGGATATGTATAAACCAAGAAGATTCTCTGAAGAAGATATAGCTCTTATGAAGGAATTCATAGGAATATTATCAAAACACTATTTAACAACATTCTTAAAGGTAATAAATACTGTTTCATTTGTATCTGACTTTATTCCAAAGAATAGAGATAGATTAACTAAGGCTAAAACAGGTTTAGAATATAACAGAGAAGTTGCTAACCTTGATAATATAGCTAACTTAGTAAGTAATGAAGAGTTGAAGAAAGAAATATTAAGTATTGATAATTCTACTGAATATGCGGTACCTAGAGCTATTTCATTTACAGGAGCTATGTATACATTAGGTATGCCGCCAGAGCTTTTAGGAATGGGTAGAGGACTTAAGGAAATTAAAGATAAGTTTGGACAAGAAGGTATAGATAAATTAATTGAATTCTATCCTATGTTAAGAGAAGACTTAGGATTTGCAGCAAGATTTGCTAATGCTGGTGTTAGTAAAAAGATAATAGATGAATCTGCAAGACAAGAATATAAAGAAGATATGAAGTATGTAAATGAAATATTAAATCTAGGATTAGATTATGATTTCATGAACGATAATGAATTCTATCATACTCTATTAAAGACAACTAGACCAATAATAATGCATTTAATTGGACTAGAAGATGATATAATCCAAAGCAAAACTGAAGAGTTAAAGATTCTTAATGAATGGATTATAAGAATGGGTAAAGTAAGAGGAAGTATTGGATAAAATTAATGTTTAAAATAAAAAAGTCGGTAAAACCGACTTTTTTTATTTTAGTTGAAGTATTTTATTTTCTTATTAAATCAATAAACTGATATTTTAATCCGCTTTTTTCACAGGTATAAATTTCTGATTTAAATTCAATATTAAATTCATTAAAATCTATTTGTGGAAAAGTAGTATCTCCATGGAATGACTTATACACTTTTGTTAAAAATATTTTATCCACACTGTGGATAACTTGTTTGTATATCTCTCCTCCACCTATAATAAATGCATGTTCAGGTGAATTTTTATACATGTTAATAACTCGTGAAAAGCTGTGGATAACTTCTACATTTGCATTATCCACAGAATAATTTTCATCCCTTGTGATAACTAAATGTTTTCTATTAGGCAAAACGCCAGGCAATGATTCAAAAGTTTTTCTACCCATTATTATTGTGTTTCCAGATGTAATTGCTTTAAATCTTTTTAAGTCTTCTGGTATATGCCATAAAAGCTTGTTATCTCCACCTATAACATTGTTTTCAGCTACAGCAACTATTATAGATAGCATTAAACAGATACCTCCATTTTTATTGCAGGATGATATTTATAATCTATAAGTTTTATATCATCTGCTGTGAAATCATAGAAGTTAGTTATTTCTGGATTAATCCAAAGCTTTGGAGCTTCATACTCGTCATTAGCTCTAGTTAATTGAAGTTTCATTCCTTCTACTTGATTTTCGTATATGTGTGCATTATTAATTACATGAGTAAATAAACCAGGTTTAAGTCCAGTTACTTGTGCAATTAAATGAACTAATACAGCATATTGTGATGTATTAAATGGTACACCTAATGGTATGTCTCCTGAACGTTGGATAAGCATACAATTTAGTTTGCCATCTGTTACGTCCCACATAGTCATGAAACAACATGGTTGTAGAGTCATATGGGGTAGGTCTTCTATATTCCACATAGTCATAAGCATTCTTCTATCCTGAGGATTAGTCTTTAATGTTTCAATAAGCTTATCAATTTGATGGAATTTAGCTATTTGATAACCATAGCCACGACCAATAGTATTATTTTCATCAACCCATTCATCCCAAATGTGTACATTTTGTTCTTGTAACTTAGTTACATCATTAGATTGATCTCTATAAATCCATAGCATTTCTTTTACAGCTGTCTTAAATGCAACAAATTTAGTTGTTAGAATAGGAAATTCCTTTTCCAAATTAAATTGCATCACTTGATGTGGAAGCTTATAAGTTGGCATACCAGTTCTATTATTATCGTAATAGCCATTATTTAAAATATCTTCAACTATATTTAAGTATTTTTTGTCATATAAACTCATATAAATACCTCCTTAAATATATAAATACTATTTTACTATAATGAATAGATATAAAACAGAGGGAAAAAAATAATAAGTCGATGAAAGTAGCTATTTGTCTAAAAGTTAAAAAAATAACAATAAAATGTAAATAAAATACAAGTGAGTGTTAAAAAAATAACAATAAAAAGAAATAAAATGCAGATAAAGAAAATAATATGCATAAAAAAATAATAATTATGCAAAAGTTACAAAGGAGTGTCTTTTGTGGAAATACATGTTGAACTTGCAAATTAAAAGTAAAACTTTAGAAACAGGGAAAAATCTTTAACTATTAATAGAATTTGGTTATAATAATTAAAGGAAACTCAACTTTATTTGATGATTAAGCACAGGTTAAGTAACTTTTGCTAATCAAATCTGAGGCTTGGAGTATCAATTAACCTAGATTAACTAAATTGAAATTTATAATATAACTTAATAGATAAATACAGCAAAGAAAGAGGTGATTGTATTGGCATATACAGCTTTATATAGGGAATGGAGACCCAAAACTTTTAATGATGTCGTAGGTCAGGAACATATTACAACAACATTGAAGAATCAGATATTAAATCATAGAATTGCTCATGCATATTTGTTTTGTGGAACAAGAGGAACAGGTAAGACTTCTACAGCAAAAGTTTTTGCAAAAGCTCTTAATTGTCTTAATTTACAAGATGGAGAGCCTTGCAATGAATGTGAAATGTGCAGAAAAATAAATGAAGGTTTAGCAATAGATGTTACAGAATTAGATGCTGCTTCAAATAATGGTGTTGATAAAATTAGAGATATTATTGATGATGTTAAATATCCACCACAAGAAGCAAAATATAAGGTTTATATAATGGACGAGGTACATATGTTATCCGCTGGTGCTGTTAATGCTTTTTTAAAGACATTAGAAGAACCACCTAATAATGTTATATTTATTTTAGCAACAACAGATCCTCAAAAGCTTCCTATTACTATTCTTTCAAGATGTCAAAGATTTGATTTTAAAAGAATAAATAACAACGAAATAACAGCAAGGCTTAGAAAAATAGTAGATGATCAAAATGTTCTTGCTGATGAAAGAAGTTTAAATTTAATTGCAAGAGTTTCTGATGGAGCAATGAGAGATTCATTAAGTATCTTAGATCAAGCAATTTCAATGGGAAATGGTAATGTAGATTATAATACAGTAGTTAGTATGCTAGGATTGGTTACAAATGAACATTTATTTAATTTAACTAATGCAGTAATACAAAGAAGTGTAGAAAAAAGTATAGGAATAATAGAAGATGTTATTTATTCTGGTAAGGATATATATTTATTTATAAAAGATTTAATTACTCATTATAGAAATTTACTTATGGCTAAGGTAACTAATAATCCTGAAGAAGTACTTGATATGTCGGAAGAAAATATTGCTTTAATAAAAGAGCAAAGTGCTAGATTAAGAGCTGAAGAAATAATGAGGTGTATAAGAATACTTCAAGAGGCAGAAAATAATGCTAAGTTAAGTAAACAAGCAAGGTTATATTGTGAGTTAGCTATAATTAAAATGTGTAAAATAGAATATGATACATCTAGTGAAGTTATGTTAACTAGATTAAATAAACTAGAAGAAAATTTAAAGAATGGTAGCATAAAGGTTGCTACAGTAGAGTCTCAAAATAATAATATTAATGCAGTAAAGAAAAGTATTAATAATGTAGAAAGTAAGAAGCCTACTCAAACTCAACATATTGAAGAAACTTTAAGTGGAAATTCAGATTCTAGGATTACAATAAATGATGTTCAAAAAGCATGGAGAGATATATTAGAAGCTTTCAAGGCAAGAAGAGCCATGGTTATTAGTTCATTAATTCAGATTGGAAAGCCAATAGCTTGTGCAAATGGAATAGTTACAGTTCAATTTGAAAAGCAATATCAATTTAGTAGAGATAGATTAAGTGAAAGTAAAAATAAACCTATTATTAATGAAGTTTTCTCTGAAATATTACAAGAAAATATTAAAGTAAATTTTGTAGTTGAAGAAGATAATAAAGGTAGTAAAAGTACAGAGGATATTTTAAGAGAAAAAATTGGCGATGATTTTATAGATTTTATAGATGAATAAAAAGTATAGAATCACTTTATTCTAGTAAATATTAAAAAAATACTATATAATAAAAAATAGATTTTATTTGTTTTAAGGAGGATATTTTATGGCAAGAGGTGGATTCCCTGGAGGTTTTGGGGGAGGAAATATGAATAACTTAATGAAGCAAGCACAAAAGCTTCAAAGAGATATGGAACAAGCACAAAAGGAACTTGAAACTAAAGAGTTTGAATCTTCAGTTGGTGGCGGTGCTGTTGTAGTAAAAGTAAATGGTAAAAAAGAAGTTTTAGCTATAAATATAAAAGAAGAAGTTGTAGATCCAGATGATGTTGAAATGTTAGAAGATTTAGTGCTAAGTGCAGTTAACGAAGCATTAAAGAAGGCTGACGAAGAAACTTCAAATAAAATGGGTAAATTAACTGGTGGATTAAATATACCAGGAATGTTTTAATTGATAATGGGCTGTTGAAAGACAGCCTTTTATTAATGGAAAAGGAGTGTAATTATGGATTTTTATCCGGTTGCTATAGAGAAATTAATTGAGGAATTTGCAAAATTGCCAAGCATTGGTCAAAAAACAGCACAAAGACTTACATTGCATATTTTAAATTTGCCAGAAGATGAAGTTAAAGAATTTGCTTCAGCCTTAGTAAAGGCAAGAGGTACTATTAAGTATTGTTCTGTATGTGGAAACTTTACAGATAAAGACCCTTGTGCGATATGTGGAAATCCAAATAGAGATAAAAATGTAATTTGTGTTGTAGAACAACCAAAAGATATAATGACTATGGAAAAGGTTAAAGAATTTAATGGAGTATATCATGTGCTTCATGGAAACCTTTCTCCTATGCAAGGAAGAGGACCTCAAGATATAAAAATAAGAGAGCTTGTTGCAAGAATGAGTGCAGATATTAAAGAAGTAATAATTGCTACTAATCCTAATGTAGAGGGAGAAGCAACAGCAATGTATATATCTAGAATACTTAAACCGTTAGAAGTTAAAGTAACTAGAATTGCTTCAGGACTTCCGGTTGGTGGAGATTTAGAATATGCTGATGAAGTAACACTTTCTAAAGCTCTTGAAGGAAGAAAAGAAATTTAATCAGTAACAAGTTCAAGTGACAAATTAAGGGGTAAACTCCCTAAGGAGTTTCTAATATAAATAAAGTCAGCTTAAGCTGACTTTATTTATCAACTTGCAACTTATCACTTGTCACTCTCTAATCTTGTCATTTAGCAATTCTATTACTATCTTAGTAGTGGTATGCTACACCAATGCTACCTGGACCAACATGTAATCCAATTATAGGACCTATCGATTGAATTTTTATATTAGAAATTCCTAATTTATCTTGTAGTTTATTGGCTAATTCTTGGCCTTCTGATTCACAATTTATATGATGGACTATTAAGCCTTTTATTGGTGATTTTAAATTCTGTTCCATAACTGTATCTATTATTTTATCTATGGCTTTTTTCTTTGTTCTAACTTTAGTAAGTACAGTAGTTTTACCATCAGTAACTGTTAAAATAGGTTTTATTTGAAGTAGTGATCCAAATAAAGCAGCTGCACCACCTATTCTTCCACCCTTTTTTAAATAATCTAATGTATCAGGAACAAATATAAATTTACTATTTTCAATAACACTTTTAGCTATAGAAACAACTTCATCTAATGACTTGTTATCAGCAGCTGCTTTAGCAGCTTCTAATATGGCATATCCTGCTTGCATACAATTGCTTCTAGAATCTAACATTACTATATTAGCATTAGGATATTTTTCTAAAATCATTTCTTTAACTAAATTTGATGTTGAAAAAGTACCGCTCATATCAGAAGATAAGAATATTCCTACTATGTCATGACCCTCTTTAACTTGAGATTCTATTGCTTTATAAAAATCATCAATACTTGGTTGAGAAGAGGTAGGAATTGATGGTGATTTAGACATTTCTTTATAAAACCAATCATTTTCTAAATCTGTTTCTCTATAACTTTTCCCATTTAATAAAACATTAAGTGAAACTATAGAAACATTATATTTATCTATGTATTCTTTTGGTAAATAACAAGTGCTATCAGCTATTATTCTTATACTCAAAAAAAACACCTCCAATATTAATTGACATATTTAAAATATTATACCAAAGTATTGAAATTAAGTACAGAAAATATAATGTTAACAAATATAATTCAAAATTTTATATTTTGTTAATTGAACTTACTCAGCGACTGAAAGGAGTCGAGTTTCCTTATAATATTATAAAAATAGAATATAAGAATGGTTTAAATTGAATAATATAGTAAAAAGTGGATAGTATCTAAAATAAATGTTTTTAGGAGGGGCAGAATGAGTATAAAAAATATTTTAAATTTTATTTTAGTACACTATAAGGATGACGATACCATTGATAATAAAATATTAAATGAAATGCATGAAGCTATAATTGAGCTTGAAGTAGCAGAAGCTATGTTTAATTCAGTAAACGATCCAAAACTTATAGAGGCAGCTATTTATAGAGAAGAAGCAGCAAAAAAGAAAGTAGACTATATATTATCAGTTGCAAAAGAGCAATATTCAAATATAAGAAAAGAAGCTGAAGCTAAAGAGGAAATGGAAATATAAAGAATATTGTTATATAATATAAAAAAATATAATACTATATTATAGTAGTTATTTTATATTATATAGGGGGAATTAGTAGATGAACATAGAGATGGTTATATATGCTTTAGTTGGATTAGCTTTATTATACTTAATAATTAAGCTATTAAAATGGCCAATAAAGTTATTAATAAATGGAATTATAGGTATAGTTTTATTATATGTTGCTAATTTTATTGGCGAATATTTAAATTTCTATATTACCATTAATCCAATAACAGCACTTATTGCTGGCTTTTTAGGAATTCCAGGAGTAATATTCTTAGTAATTTTTCAAATGTTTTTTTAAATAGAAATAGGGGATCTTCAGTGGATGAAGATTCCCTAAGTTTATATAGACGGGAGTTAGAAGATTTTCTAAATTGCCGTAAGCGAAAAGCTTCTGCATAATACATAGTATTAAGATTTATTAAAAAGTGTTACAGTTATTTTAAAATAAAAAATAAATCAGGGTGTAAGCACTACATCCGCTTACACCCTTTTCTATATAAATAGTACATTAAAATAAATAATGTACCGTCTACAATAATACTTTACCCACTTAACATATAAATATGTATGTAAATTGTTGTTAAATCGCTTTTATAAGTATATAATTTTCTAATATATAATTAAAAATAAATAAATGAATTTTATTTATTTTGTATATTAAAAATCATAGTTATAACTTAAGGGAGGTTTCACTATGCCAGCAGGAAATGGAGTAAATTGTAGATATTGTCCTGAATTTGATAAAGGTAGATGTGATGGAACTGATACAGGATGTTTATGTTACAAATGTCCAAGACATTTAGGTCAATGTAAATGTGTTAAATATTGTAGAGAAACAGAATCTATATTAATTTTTGATGATGAGGAAAATAGGAGCTATTAAGAGTAGCTCCTATTTTTTTATGATTATTATTCAAGAAATATAATCACAAAATTAATGTAAATAAAATATGATAAAAAATAAGAAGTGGTATTATAAATTAAGTCAAATTGATTATATGAAATGCAAAAAAATATTAAAACTTAAAAAAATAGCAAAAAACATTAAGGATATAGTTGTATAAAATGTAAGAAAGTAGTAAAATATCAAAAAGCAATAAATAAAAATATAATATTTGGGGGCAAGAAAAATGATTAGAATATTAACAAACGACGGGTTGCAACAAGGGGCGGTTGACAAGCTAGTTTCAATGGGATTTAAAGTTGTTAATACACACTATGATAAGGATGTATTAGGTGAGGTTTTAAAAGATTTCGATGTATTAGTAATAAGGTCTGCAACTAAGATAACAGCAGATATACTTGATGCTGAAGAGGGGGGAAAGCTTAAATTAATTATTAGAGCTGGTGTGGGGATAGATAACATTGATGTAAACTATGCTACAGAAAAAGGTATAATAGTTAAGAATACACCTAATGCAAGTTCAGATTCTGTTGCAGAGTTAGCTATTGGGCATATGTTTGCAGTAGCTAGATTCTTAGGAGTATCAAATTACACTATGAGAAATGGACAATGGAATAAGAAAAAATATGAGGGGATTGAATTAGGTGCTAAAACTCTTGGAATTATAGGTATGGGTAGAATCGGTAGAGCATTAGCCACTAAAGCTACTGCATTGGGGATGAATGTTGTTTACAATGACATATTTGGAAAACAAAATAATCTTTCATATGATTTTCTAGAATTTGATGACTTATTAAAGAAATCAGATTTTATTTCATTACATGTTCCTTATGACAAAAATAAGGGATCTTTAATAGGTAAAAATGAAATTGAAAAAATGAAGGATGGAGTATATTTAATTAATTGCTCTAGAGGTAAGGTTGTTGATGAAAAAGCATTATTAGATGCATTAAATGTTGGAAAAGTAGCTGGGGCAGGAATTGATGTTTTTGAGGAAGAACCAACCAATAATAAAGAGTTAGTAAATCATCCTAATGTTAGTGTTACACCACATATTGGTGCGGCAACAAAGGAAGCTCAAAATAGAATTGGTGAAGAAGTAGTAACAACCATAGCTAATTATTTTGAGCAAGAGGTTTCTTCTATTGCAGCTAAAACTATAGAATCTGTGTAATTTATATTATTAGATTGAATATAAGTAATAGTTAATTGAGGGCAAGTTTAAGGAGGATAACCAATGGCAATTATAAAACCATTTAAAGCATATAGACCAGTAAAGGAGTTAGCTTCAAAGATTGCAGCATTACCTTATGATGTAATGAATACTGAAGAAGCTCGTGAAATGGTAGAAGAAAATGAATATTCTTTTTTACATGTAGATAGGGGAGAAATTAATTTCCCAGGAAAAGTTAATATATATAGTGAAGAAGTGTATAAAAAATCTAGAGAAGTTTTAGATGAAATGATAGAAAAGAAATATTATATCCAGGATGAAAATCAATGCTTTTATATTTACAGACAAACTATGAATGGTAAAAGTCAAATTGGATTGGTAATGTGTGCTTCAGTAGACGATTATATAAATAATATAATTAAAAAGCATGAAAAAACTAGAGCAGATAAAGAACGTGATAGAATAAATCATGTTGATTATTGTGATGCGCATACTGGACCTATATTTTTAACTTATAGAGAAAATTATGGTATTTCTAAAATAATAGATGAAAGTATAAAAGAAGAGCCAGTTTATGACTTTATATCAGAAGATGGTAATGGACATACTGTATGGGTAATTAATGATGAAGAAAAGATAAATAAATTAATACATTTATTTAAGGATGTTAAATACATGTATATAGCAGATGGCCATCATAGAACTAAATCTGCAGTTGAAGTATGCTTAAAAAGAAGAAAGGAAAATCCTAATTATAATGGAACTGAAGGATTTAACTATTTCTTAGCTATAGCATATCCAGATAGTGAGTTAGAAGTTTTAGATTATAATAGAACTGTGAAGGATTTAAATGGACTTTCAAAGGAGGCATTTTTTAAAGCTGTAGAGGAGAAATTTACAGTGGAAAAGACATTAAATAATGAAAGATTTAAACCTGATAGTAAGCATACATTTGGTATGTATATTGATAAAGAGTGGTATAAATTAGAGGCAAAAGAAGGAAGTTTTGATGAAAATGATCCAACCGACAGGTTGGATGTATCTATTCTTCAAAATAATTTATTATCTCCTATATTAGGAATTGATGATCCTACAAAATCAGATAGAATTGAATTTATAGGTGGAATAAGAGGGCTAAAGGAATTAGAAAAGAGGGCAAATAATGATATGAGAGTAAGCTTTGCTATGTATGCTACTACTATTGAGGATATAATGAGCATAGCTGATGCAGGAAAGATAATGCCACCTAAGTCTACATGGTTTGAACCAAAACCTAGAAGTGGATTATTTGTTCATAAGCTTACAGAGGTTCATAAATAATAAAATATATTAATAATAAAATAAAGAGGGCTATTAAAAAACAAAATATAATGAAAAATTGGGGGGACATTTTTATGTCAAGAGTATATAATTTTGCAGCAGGACCAGCAGTGTTACCAGAAGAGGTTCTTAAAGAAGCAGCAGAAGAAATGTTAGATTATAGAGGAACAGGAATGTCTGTAATGGAAATGAGCCATCGCTCTAAAGCATTTGAAGAAATTATTCAGGATGCAGAAAGAGATTTAAGAGAATTAATGAACATCCCAGATAATTATAAGGTGCTATTCCTTCAAGGTGGAGGCTCAACACAATTTGCAATGATTCCAATGAATCTAATGAAAAATAGAGTTGCGGATTATATTATAACAGGTCAATGGGCTAAAAAAGCAGCAGCAGAAGCAAAAAGGTATGGAAAGGTAAATGAGTTGGCTTCATCAGCAGATAAGACATTTTCTTATATTCCTGATGTAAGCAAGGTAGAAGTTAGTGATGATGCAGATTATGTGTATATCTGCCATAACAATACAATCTATGGAACTACTTATCATAATCTTCCTGATACAAAAGGAAAAGTTTTAGTTGCTGACATGTCATCAGATATATTATCACAACCTATCGATGTTACTAAATACGGATTAATATTTGCTGGAGTTCAAAAAAATATTGGACCAGCAGGTACAGTAGTTGTAATAATACGTGAAGATTTAATTACAGAGGATGTACTCGAAGGAACTCCAACAATGCTTCAATATAAGATACATGCAGATAATAAATCTTTATATAATACTCCACCTGCTTATGGAATTTATATTTGTGGTAAGGTATTTAAACATCTTAAAAAGTTAGGTGGATTAGAATCTATGAAAGTTAGAAATGAAGAAAAGGCCAAAATTCTTTATGATTTTCTTGATTCAAGTGAATTATTTAAAGGTACAGTTGTAAAGGCGGATCGTTCTTTAATGAATGTACCATTTGTAACAGGAAATAAGGACTTAGATTCTAAGTTCATTAAGGAAGCTAAAGAAGCAGGGATTGAAAATATTAAAGGGCATAGAACAGTTGGTGGTATGAGAGCAAGTATTTATAATGCTATGCCAATTGAAGGTGTTAAATATTTAGTTGAATTTATGAAGAAGTTTGAAGCTGAAAATAAATAATTAAATAATAAAGAGTTAAGGCTTAATAAAAGTCTTAACTCTTTATAGATTATTGAAGTTTATTTAACATTGTTTTTAAGATAAATGTTGAGTTTTTCACTCCAATTGGAGTGAATTTTTCAAAGTCCATATGAGCTCCGTTATTAGCATTATCAGAAATAGATCTAATAACAACAAAAGGTATATTGTTTAAGTAACAAACGTGAGCAATACTTGCTCCTTCCATTTCACAAGCTAATGCTTGGAATTCTTTTTCTAGCCATTGAATTTTATCTAATGAAGCAACGAACATATCTCCAGATACTATTCTTCCTGAGAATGTCTTGAAATCAGAAGCTTCAGCACATGCAGCTTTAGCAGTTTCAACTAATTTTTCATCACATTTAAAATCAAATGTATCCATTCTAGGAATTTGCCCTACAGGATCACCGAAAGCAGTAGTATCCATATCGTATTGAACTAAATTTTCAGCTATAACAACATCACCAGGGAATATGTCCTTTCCTATTCCACCAGCAACACCAACGTTTATTACAGAAGAAACATTATATTCAGATACAAGTATTTGAGTACAAACAGCAGCATTTACTTTACCAATACCACATACTACAGCCACAACGTTGTGTCCCCATAACTTTCCTTTGTGGAATTTCATTTTTGCTTTTTCTTCAACAGTTTCTAATTCCATGTCTTTTAATAGAATTTCTAATTCTTCAGACATAGCACCAATTATTCCTAAAATCATATTAAACCTCCATTTATAAATATATAGTTTTACATAAACTGAATTTTTTGCTTAAGATGGAGTTTTAATTCCACCTTAAGGTTAGAACTCTTTATCTAGGGATGTGTCCGTTGTTATTTCCTACATAATGATGTGGAATGTTACAACGACTAGCCATCAGATAAAATATATTATATACTTTCATGTAAGTATTTAATAGTAGAGAAATATAAATATAGTGTAAAAACGGTTAAATTAGTTACTTGTATAAATAAGGGCTATAGTTTAAAATAAGTAACAATATATTATAAACGTTAAAGGAGAAACTGAAGATGGCATTAAATGAATTTTGTAGAACTGAATTACTAGTTGGTGAAGAGGGAATAAATAAGTTACATAATTCAAAAGTAATTGTTTTTGGAATTGGCGGAGTTGGAAGTTTTGTTGTTGAAGCATTAACAAGAGCTGGTGTAGGTAACTTAATATTAGTAGACAATGATACTATATGTATTTCAAATTTAAATAGACAAATACATGCAACACAAGCTACTGTTGGAATGATAAAAGTAGAAGCAATGAAGGAAAGAGTTATTTCTATTAATCCAAAATGTAACGTTGAAGCTAAACAAGTATTTATTACAGCTGATAATATATCTGAGATTATTCCATCAGATGTTGATTATGTAGTAGATGCTATAGATACAGTTACATCAAAATTAGCATTAGCTGAATATTGCTACAAAAATAATATAAATATAATAAGCTCAATGGGAACTGGAAATAAGATGGATCCAACTCAATTTAGAGTTTCTGATGTATTTAAGACAAAGGTATGCCCTTTAGCAAAGGTTATGAGACATGAATTAAGAAAAAGAGGAGTAAAGAAATTAAAGGTTGTTTACTCTGAAGAAATGCCAATGACACCAGATAAGGGAAGGGCTGTACCATCAGCAAAAAGACAAACTCCAGGAAGTATATCATTTGTACCACCAGTAGCTGGAATGATAATAGGTGGAGAAGTTATTAAAGACTTAACAGGAATAAAATAAAAAAGTGCACAGCAACTTTTTTAGTTAGTAGTTTTGAGTTAATAGTTAAGGATGAAACTCCTAGTGGAGTTTCTTAAAATATATATTTTTTTAAATTCAGTTCAGCTGAATTTGGTCCTTGACTATTAATTATTAACTTCTAACTAAAATATTATTTTGCAGTATTTTTAAATGATTAAGATAAGGTTAAATTTATATCATAATGTTCCCCAGTTAAATTAAACAGCAAGCTTTCTAATGAATTTTCAGCATTTTTTAGGGTTTGTGTATAGAAATCTTGATTATTCATTTTTTTACTAAACATATCATTAGCATTTATATATATTTCATTTATTTCTTCGGAAGAAAGCTTTAAATCACCAAACCTAAGAAGACCAACTTCTGTATCACCATATATAGTTTTATTTTCATCAATATCTATACTGAAAATATCTATCTTTGGTATTGTAATATATATTTCCTTATTTGAGTTATCAATTTTTATATTATTAGTAGATAAGGTTGAAAAATCTATTGAATAAGAGCAATTAGCAAAAAAGGTTATTTTTTTGGATTTTTTAAATATATCTAAATTAAAATAAGTATTACCTACTGTTAAGGTTTCACTAAGTTCAATTTCTAGTGGAATTAACTTATTTACATCTTTAATTTCATTAATCAATGTATCCTCAGTTAAAATTTCAGATGATTTTATATTTAGAGCATTAGGAAGTAAATTTTTCAGCTTATTGGGATATTTAGTATATAAAAGAATTAATGATAAAAATATTATAAAAATTATAAGAAATATTAATTTGAAAGTTTTAAATTTATATTTTCTTTTAGATAAAAAAATAATAACCCCCACCTTGAACTATTGATATAATTAAATTCACATAAATTAAATATATTAGTTAATAAGTAATGATATTACAGTAAGTAATATTTATATTTTTACTATAAAGTTAGTTGAGTTTTTTACTACTTTGTTTGTATAATAAGAATAGCTTAAAATGTGGTTTAGGAGAGTTAGTATGGATAATCAAAAGGGAGTAAATATAGAGCTTATAAAGGGTACATTAGATGATTATATAATTAAGGATAAAGATAAAATTGTAATAGGAAGATTTACAATAACGGAATTAGATAAAGAAAATAAAAAGTGTAATTTGAAGCTAAAGTTCTATAGAGAAGATAATTATGATTTATTAAAGATAACATTAGAAGCGATATTGAAGGCTGTATTTAAAAATAATAATATTTTTAAGGCTAATGTTACAGTAAGTGAAAATATAAATTTAAAACCATTTTTAGATAGTGGATTCATATTGGAAGCTATTTTTACAGACAATATATTCTTAAAGGGATGCTTTTATGATGAGTTAAGCTTTGGAATTAATAGAAATGATTATTTATGCTCAAGTAGGGCTAACATAGTTGAACTTATAGGAAAAAATGTTGTAATTAGAAACTTTACACCAGATGATGCTCAAGAGTTATTAGAATACTATATAAGAAATAAAGAACACTTGAGAGAATTTGAACCAGTAAGAGATAATAGCTTTTTTACTTATGAAGTACAAAAAGAGTTATTATTAGAAAGCTATAGGCAATTAATGACTGGTGTATGTAGTGATTTAGGAATATATTTATCTGGTAAGCTTATTGGAAAGATTAAGATTTCTAATATCGTTTATGGAGTATTTAAAAGTGGGATATTAGGTTATGCTATAGATAAAGATTATGAGGGTATGGGATATATGAAGGAATCTATAAATTTAATATTAGATTACGCAAAGGATTATTTAGATTTACACAGATTAGAGGCATCTGTATTAACTACTAATGAAAGATCAAAGAGTGTTTTATTATCTTGTGGTTTTGAGGAGATAGGTCTTAATAAAAAGTATTTATATATAAATGGTAAGTGGAGTGATCATATTACATTTTATAAAATTCTCTAAATTTTTGGGAGGTGTTTATTATGGGGGTTAAATTAAGGGGAAAAAGTACTGTTATTAAAGCTTTGAATAATAATATGGTGCTGGTAAAAGATCAAGGTGTGGAAAAGATTCTTTTATCTAAAGGTATAGGGTTTAATAAAAGGTTTGGAGATATTTTAGAAGAAAATTTAGAAGTAGATAAGATTTTTTCAATTGAAGATGAAAGAAATCAACAGAATTTAAAAGAAGTTTACAATAGAGTAGATGGTGAATTTATTGCTATTTGTGAAGAGGCTATTGCTGAAATATCAGAGGAATTAGGAGAAGAACTTAATGAATCCATCCATATTGGATTGATAGATCATTTAGCAGTAGCAATGAAAAGATTAAAAAATAAAGAGGAAATAAGTAATCCGTTTATTGTAGAAATTGAGACTTTATATAATGTTGAATTTGAAATGGCAAAAAAGATTATTAAAAAGCTTCAACGTAAATATAGAGTGAAGTTTCCACAGGGAGAGATTGGATTTATAACTTTGCATATACATTCGGCAAGAAATGGAAGAAAGCTATCCAATACAATAAAATATAGCTATTTAGCTAATAGAATAGTAGCTCATATAGAAAAAAGATTTAATGCAAAAATAAATAAAAGGTCTCTTGATTATGCTAGATTTTTATCTCACATAAGATTTACTATTGAAAGAATATTGACAGATACTTTATTAAAAAATGATTTAATTGATGCAATTAAGGAATCTTATCCTATATCTTATGAAATTGCAGAAGAAGTATCTAAGATAATTGAAACTTCATTAGATAAAAAGGTACAGGAAGATGAAATTGCGTATATAGCAATGCATATTGAAAGATTTAGATTAACGTTATGTAAATAAAAAATAGCTGAGGCATTGCCTTAGCTATTTTTTTATATTTATTAAACTTCGAAGTTAACAACTACGTCTTTACCAGCAGTAACTGATCCTGATTCAACTGCATTTATTGATTTAGCAGCATCAACATTTGTAATTAAAACTGGAGTAGCAAGAGATAATCCTTTTCCTAAAATGAAATCTCTATCAATCTTAATGATTGGAGTACCAGCTTTTACTTTTGTACCAGCTTCAACTAATTGTTCAAAACCTTCACCGTTTAATCCAACAGTATCAACACCGATGTGAACTAATAATTCTAGTCCATTTTCTAAAGTCATTGCAAATGCATGCTTAGTTTTGAACACTAATGATAATTCACCGTCAGCAGGAGCTACAACAGTATCACCAGTTATCATAATAGCTGCACCATCTCCAGCCATTTTTCCAGCGAAAACAGGGTCTGGCACTTCTGATAAAGGCATTAAGTCACCAGTTGCAACTGCAACTAGGGCAGTCTTTGGAGCTTCAACTGAAGTATTTGTTTCTACTTTCTCTTCTGATTTTCCGAATAATTTTTTAAAAAAATTAGCCATAATATTTCCTGATTATAATCAGGGTTCACTTCCTTTCTAAAAATAAGATTACACAATTTTTGGGTATAAAATAAAAAGGCATAAGTATATCTTTATTAAAGATTAACTTATGCCTGATTTAACAGTAACACGTTTCAATCTAGATTATATATTTTTGAGAATAGTATGTCAATATGTATAGTAAATTATTACTAAAATAAAAAAAGCTTTGAAAACGTTGACAAATGATGCCAAGGTATTTTATAATAAATTTGTAAAATAAATTAAGTTCAAATTGTGAGGCGTGCAACCATAAAAGTGGGCATTAGCTGAAAAGGATATATTATATTCTTTTCAGCTTTTTTTATTATTGAAATTATAAAATTTAATTATTTTGTTAGTCTTACAATAATGAACAAATAAAAAAATAGGGGGAATTTTATTATGATGAAGTACTTACAAAGACTTGGTAAATCATTAATGCTTCCAGTAGCGTGTTTACCAGTAGCAGCAATTCTAATGGGAATTGGATATTGGATTGATCCATCAGGATGGGGAGCAAATAATGTTGCAGCTGCTTTTTTAATTAAAGCAGGGGGAGCATTAGTAGACAATATGGCAATTTTATTTGCAATTGGTGTTGGTGTCGGTATGTCAGATGATAATGATGGAACAGCTGGGTTGGCAGGACTTGTTTCTTGGTTAATGATAACGACTTTATTATCAACTAGTGTTGTAGCTATGCTAAAAGGTGTTGATGTTTCAGAAGTGCCAGCAGCATTTGGAAAGATTCAAACACAATTTATTGGTATATTATCAGGTTTAATTGGAGCAAGCTGTTACAATAAGTTTAAAAATACTAAGTTACCAGCAGCTTTAAGTTTCTTTAGTGGTAAGAGATGTGTTGCTATAGTAACTGCAGGAGCTTCAATAGTTGCTACATTAATTTTATTCTTTGTATGGCCAGTGGTATACGGAGCATTAGTAGGGTTTGGTGAAGCAATTATTTCTACAGGATCAATTGGAGCAGGTATATATGCATTCTTCAATAGATTATTAATACCTTTTGGATTACATCATGCATTAAATTCAGTATTCTGGTTTGATGTTGCAGGAATTAATGATATCGGTAAGTTCTGGGGAACTATGGAAGGTGGAGTACTAGGTCAAACAGGTATGTATATGACTGGATTCTTCCCAGTAATGATGTTTGGGTTACCAGCAGCAGCTTTAGCAATGTATCATACTGCTAAAGATAATAAAAAGAAAGTAGTAGCTGGATTATTACTAGCAGCTGGATTAGCTTCATTCTTTACAGGTGTAACTGAACCATTAGAGTTTGCATTTATGTTCTTAGCTCCAGGGTTATATTTAATACATGCTGTATTGACTGGTATATCAGCAGCTGTTTGTGCTGCATTACCAGTAAGAGCAGGATTTAACTTTAGTGCTGGTTTTGTTGATTGGTTCTTAAGCTTTAAAGCACCATTTGCAGAAAATCCACTTTGGTTACTTGGAATTGGATTAATATTTGGTGTAATATACTATATCGTTTTTAGATTTGCAATTACAAAGTTTAATTTAAAGACTCCAGGTAGAGAAGATGATGATATCGATGGAGAAATGGATATTAAACTTGAAAATAATGATTTTACTGCAGTAGCAGAAACTATATTAAAAGGTCTTGGTGGAAAAGAAAATGTAGTAAGTATTGATAACTGTGTAACAAGATTACGTCTAGAAATTAAAGATAATACCAAGGTTAATGAAAAAGTTATTAAGTCAGCTGGTGTTGCTGGTATAATTAGACCAGGAAAAACAAATATACAAGTAATAGTAGGTACACAAGTACAATTTGTAGCTGATGAGTTAAAAAAATTATGTAAGTAATAGTTAGTAACTACTTAAAAGGTCGTACAGTTTTAGGATTGTACGACCTTTTTTATAATAATAAATATAAGTATACATATATATGCAGAATGTATTAATTGAATAAAAAGAAAAATAGTTTAATGAGATTAAGAGTATTATGAAAGGGATATAACACTATAAAAATAGTTAACTTAGCCTGGTGTATCAATATGAAATAAATAGAGAATAATGACGAAAAATAAAGAAAAACGATATTAAATTCATATAATGGGAAATAGCATTTAAGAATGCATAAGCTGCTGTGGTATTATAAATCATGTCCTCAGGGACAGCCGATAAGTCGAAAGACAAATCTTTAAAAACATTACAACAAAAAAATGTTGAAAAAGATGTTGACAAGAAAGTTTATTGGTGATAAGATAAGGAAGTCGCTTCGGTGCGACAGAGTAAATGGTCTTTGAAAATTGAACAGAATATAGTTAAAGTAAACCAGCAATTCTTT
>NZ_JBCOAB010000036.1:0-32225 GCF_040227035.1 Clostridium sp. RTP31139st1_H3_RTP31139_211217 | reverse complement strand
GCTATGGATGAAGGTTTAAGATTCGCTATCAGAGAAGGTGGAAGAACTGTAGGTTCAGGAGTTGTTACTTCTATAATCGAATAGTTTTAAACTTTTAATTTAGTTTTAAAATCTTTTTAAATATATAATTTTAAATTAAAGCGCTTAAAAAATGTGATCACAAAATAGAAAGAGTAAGGGGACGCCTTTACTCTTTCTTTTTTTCATTTCTAAATTAATATTTATATAAAAATATTTTTATATGATATGTATTAAACAATAACCATATAAGTCGTATAAAGTGGGTTATAATATATGTAATTATAAATTATTAATAATTTAAGTAGAAAAAAATAATTATATATATGAAGAAAAACAATAGAGAAGAGATAAAATTTATATAAAAATGTTTACATTAATAAAGAAAGGTTAATCATATATAATATAAGGCAATACACAGAAAAATTTCATTAATTATACTATTGAAAAAAGTTTAAATTCGATATAAAATAATAACAGTTGAACGACAGAATTACTTCTAAAAGGCTAAAAATTTTTTTGAATAAATGGTTAAAAAAAGATGAAAAAAAAGTCTTGATAAAGATTTATAAAGATAGTATAATAAAGAAGTTGTGTAGCGCAACGCGATGAATCAAGAGGTTGCCGGACTTCCGGGTTATTCTTGAGGAGCAAGTCAGGATCTAGAATCCGACGGCAGGGGTAGTAACTTGTGTTCTTAGTTGTGAAACACCAGGAACAGTTTACAGAACTACAACTGTTGTGCGTTAGAAGTAAAGCGTACATGAAAAGGAGGGAAACCAGAATGTCAAAACAAAAAATAAGAATCAGATTAAAGGCTTTTGATCACACTATATTAGATCAATCTGCTGAAAAAATCGTTGAAACAGCTAAATCAACAGGAGCAAAGGTTGCAGGTCCAGTACCACTACCTACTGAAAAAGATGTTGTTACAATATTAAGAGCTGTTCACAAATACAAAGATTCAAGAGAACAATTCGAAATCAGAACACACAAGAGATTAATCGATATCGTTAATCCATCACCTAAGACTGTTGATGCATTAATGAGATTAAACTTACCTGCTGGTGTAGATATCGAAATAAAGCTATAATAGCTTAACTATTAAATAAACAGTTTGAACGGTTATGATTGCAAAGCAATCCGCTAATACGTTTAGGAGGTGTAAATACATGAAAAAAGCTATAATCGGTAAGAAAATAGGGATGACTCAAATTTTCGATGAAAATGGAAAGGTAGTTCCTGTAACTGTAGTAGAAGCTGGACCATGTGTTGTTGTTCAAAAGAAGACTATCGAAAAGGATGGTTATGAAGCAATACAAGTTGGTTTCGGTGAAATAAGAGAAAAATTAGTTAATAAGCCAAGAAAAGGACACTTTGCTAAAGCTGGAGTATCTTTAAGAAGAACTTTAAAAGAGTTCAGATTAGAAGATTGCAGCGGATATGAAGTAGGTCAAGAAATCAAAGCTGATTTATTTGCAGCTGGAGATAAAATTGACGTTTCTGGAGTATCTAAAGGTAAGGGATTCCAAGGTGTTATTAAGAGATGGAATGCTAACAGAGGGCCAATGTCACACGGTTCTAAGTTCCACAGAGCAGTAGGTTCAATGGGAGCTTCTTCTGATCCATCAAGAACATTCAAGAACAAGAACATGCCAGGACACATGGGAGCTGTAAACACAACTGTATTAAACTTAGAAGTTGTTAAAGTAATAGCTGAAAAGAACTTAATATTAGTTAAGGGTGGTATCCCAGGTGCTAACAAGAGCACAGTTGTAATAAGAAACGCTGTTAAAGCTTAATTTCTTTAGAAAGGAGGAGACAGAATGCCTACAGTAGGATTATTTAACAAAGAAGGAAACAAGATTGAAGATATTCAATTAAACGATAATATATTCGCTGTTGAAGTGAATGCAGATGCTATGCACCAAGTAGTTGTTGCATTATTAGCTAACAAGAGACAAGGAACTCAATCAGCTAAGACTAGAGCTGAGGTTAGAGGAGGCGGAATCAAGCCTTGGAGACAAAAGGGAACTGGTAGAGCTAGACAAGGATCAATCAGAGCACCACAATGGATCAAAGGTGGAGTTGTATTCGCACCAAAGCCAAGAGATTACAGAATGTCAATACCAAAATCAATGAGAAGAGTTGCTATGTTATCAGCTTTAACTAGCAAAGTTCAAAATGATGAAATGGTAGTATTAGACAGCTTAACATTAGAAGCTCCTAAAACAAAGGAAATAGTTAAAATGTTAAATGCTTTCAATGCTAAAAAGACATTAATCGTTACTGCTGAAGCAAACGAAACAGTTTACAAATCAGCTAGAAACATTGAAGGAGTAGCAGTACTTCCAGTAAACAACATCAACGTTTATGATTTATTAAAATACTCAAAAGTAATCATGACTAAGGATGCTGTATCAAAGATTGAGGAGGTGTACGCATAATGAAGTTAACAAGCCACGATATAATCAGAAAACCAGTTATAACTGAAAAGTCAATGGCTGCAATGGCAGAAAAGAAGTACACTTTCATAGTTCATATGAGCGCTAACAAAGTTCAAATAAAGAAAGCGATCGAAGAAGTTTTCGGCGTTAAAGTTGAAAAAGTTCAAACAATAAGAACTATGGGAAAAACTAAGAGAATGGGCGTACATGTTGGTAAGAGAGCTGACCAAAAGAAAGCTATAATCACATTAGCTCAAGATAGCAAAGGTATTGAATTCTTCGAAGGAATGCAATAATATTAAAGCGTAGTATTGGTAATAATACCAGATAAGCTTAAAGAAGGAGGGAATTAGCATGGCAGTTAAAAAGTTTAGACCTACTACACCATCAAGAAGAGAAATGACAATGGCTAGTTTTGAAGAAATAACTACAAACAGCCCAGAGAAATCACTTCTTGTTTCTTTAAAGAAAACTGGTGGTAGAAATGCTCAAGGTAAAATAACTGTTAGACACCACGGTGGTGGAGCTAAGAGAAAATATAGAATAATAGATTTCAAGAGAAATAAGGATGGTATTCCAGCAAAAGTTGCTACAATAGAATACGATCCAAACAGAACAGCATACATTGCATTAGTAGTATATGCTGATGGTGAAAAGAGATACATTCTTGCACCAGTAGGATTAAAAGTTGGAGATACAATAGTATCTGGAGCAGACGCTGATATCAAAGTTGGTAATGCTAAAGCATTAAAAGATATGCCAGTTGGTACAGTTGTTCACAACATTGAATTACAAGCTGGTAAAGGTGGCCAAATGGTTAGATCAGCAGGTACTTCAGCTCAATTAATGGCTAAAGAAGGTAACTATGCAACATTAAGATTACCATCAGGCGAAATGAGATATGTAAGAATCGAATGTAGAGCTACAATCGGTACAGTATCTAACACTACTAACGATATCATCAACATTGGTAAAGCTGGTAGAAAGAGACACATGGGATGGAGACCTACAGTTAGAGGTTCTGTTATGAATCCTTGCGATCACCCTCACGGTGGTGGTGAAGGTAGATCACCAATCGGTAGACCAAGTCCAGTTACTCCATGGGGTAAACCAGCACTTGGATACAAGACTAGAAAGAATAAGAAGTATTCTGATAGATTCATAATAAAGAGAAGAAATAGTAAGTAATTGAAGAGAATTAATTCTCTTCAGGCTTACTGGGCCTAGAGATTATGAAGGGAGGCAAATTATAGTGAGTAGATCAATAAAAAAGGGACCTTTCGTACACGAAGGACTTTTAAAGAAGATAGAAGAAATGAATGCTAATGGTGAAAATAAGGTTGTTAAGACTTGGTCAAGATCATCAACAATTTTCCCACAAATGATTGGTCATACAATCGCTGTTCATGATGGTAGAAAACACGTTCCAGTATATGTGAGCGAAGATATGGTAGGACACAAATTAGGAGAATTTGCTCTTACTAGAACATACAGAGGACACGATTACGACGAAAAAGCATCAAGAAAAAGAAAGTAATCTGGGAAAGGAGGAACACCAATGGAAGCTAGAGCTATAGCTAAATATGTGAGAATGTCTCCAATGAAAGTAGGAGTTGTTCTTGATTTAATAAGAGGAAAAAATGTTAACGAGGCTTTCGCTATATTACAATACACTCCAAAAGATGCTGCAGTTGTTATAAACAAAGTTTTAAAATCAGCTGTTGCAAATGCAGAGAACAATCATGACTTAAATGTTGAAAACTTATATGTTGCTGAAACATTCGTAGGTGCTGGTCCAACTTTAAAGAGATTCAGACCAATGGACCACGGTAAAGCGTTCAGAATCAATAAGAGAACAAGTCATATTACAGTAGTAGTTAAAGAAAGAGCTTAGTAAGAAGGAGGGAAAAACAAGTGGGTCAAAAAGTACATCCTCACGGACTTAGAGTTGGAGTTATCAAAGGTTGGGATGCAAAATGGTACGCTGATAAGAGAACATTTGCAGACAACTTAATCGAAGATAACAAAATAAGAGAATTCGTAAAGAAGGAACTTTTCTCAGCTGGTATAGCTAAAATAGAAATCGAAAGATCAGCTAAAAGAGTTAAGTTAAATATATACACTGCTAAACCAGGTGTTGTTATCGGTAAAGGTGGTGCAGGAATCGAAGCTTTAAAAGCTAAGGTTGCTAAATTAGTAAACGGAAAGAACATTTTAATAAATATAGTTGAAGTTAAGAATGCTGAAGCAAACGCTCAATTAGTTGCTGAAAACATTGCTGCTCAATTAGAAAAGAGAGTTTCTTTCAGAAGAGCTATGAAACAAAGCATCCAAAGAGCTATGAAATTAGGAGCTAAGGGTGTTAAAACAGCTTGTTCAGGAAGATTAGGTGGAGCTGAAATCGCTAGAACTGAACAATATCATGAAGGAACAATTCCACTACAAACATTAAGAGCTGATATCGATTATGGATTTGCTGAAGCAGATACAACATACGGTAAAATCGGAGTTAAAGTTTGGGTTTATAATGGAGAAGTTCTTCCAACTAAAAAAGTTGAAAAGAAGGAAGAAGTTAACGCGTAAGAAAGGAGGAATATAATCATGTTAATGCCTAAAAGAGTTAAGCATCGTAAGGTACAACGTGGTAGAATGAAAGGAAAAGCTACTAGAGGTAATTTCCTTGCATACGGAGATTTTGGTATCCAAGCGCAAACTTGTGGATGGATAACAAGTAACCAAATAGAATCTGCCAGAATAGCAATTAACAGATACATTAGAAGAGGAGGAAAACTTTGGATAAAAGTATTCCCAGATAAGCCAGTTACTGAAAAACCAGCTGAAACAAGAATGGGTTCTGGTAAAGGTTCACCAGAATATTGGGTAGCTGTAGTTAAACCTGGTAGAGTATTATTCGAATTATCAGGAGTTAACGAAGAAGTTGCAAGAGAAGCAATGAGACTTGCATCACACAAACTTCCTGTAAAGTGTAAATTCGTTACAAGAAGAGATTTTGAGGAAATGGGTGGTGAAGAATAATGAAGGCTAGAGAATTAAAAGATTTAAGAGCAAATAATCCTCAAGATTTAGTTGCTAAATTAGGAGAATTAAAAGCTGAGTTATTCAACTTAAGATTCCAATTAGCTACAGGACAATTAGAAAATCCTATGAGAATAAGAGAAGTAAAGAAATCTATAGCCCAAATCAAAACCATCATTAGAGAAGAAGAGATCAGGGCATTTGAACAGTAAATCTGGAAGGAGGTAGCCCCTAATGGAAAGAGGATTAAGAAAGAAGAAAATCGGTAGAGTTG
Organism: Clostridium sp. RTP31139st1_H3_RTP31139_211217; assembly: GCF_040227035.1. Lineage (NCBI taxonomy): Bacteria > Bacillati > Bacillota > Clostridia > Eubacteriales > Clostridiaceae > Clostridium > Clostridium sp. RTP31139st1_H3_RTP31139_211217. Next base: position 26,450 of record NZ_JBCOAB010000036.1, on the reverse strand, counting down.
TTTCTGATAAAATGGATAAAACTATCGTAGTTGCTGTTGAAACTAAGGTAAGACATCCACTATACGGAAAAACTATGAATAGAACTACTAAATTCAAAGCTCATGATGAAAATAATGAAGCTAACATGAATGATAGAGTATTAATAATGGAAACTAGACCATTATCTAAAGATAAGAGATGGAGACTTGTTGAAATAGTTGAAAGAGCTAAATAAGCTTTTTAAGACTGAAAGGAGGGTAAATTTCAATGATACAACAACAAACCTTATTAAAGGTAGCTGACAACTCAGGTGCTAAAGAAATAATGTGTATTAGAGTTTTAGGCGGATCAAAGAGAAAGTTCGGTAACATTGGAGATATAATAGTAGCTAGCGTTAAAAGTGCAACACCAGGCGGAGTTGTTAAAAAAGGTGACGTTGTAAAAGCTGTTATTGTTAGATCAGTAAGAGGATTAAGAAGAGCTGACGGTTCATACATCAAATTTGATGAGAACGCTGCTGTTATAATAAAAGAAGATAAGCAACCAAGAGGAACTCGTATCTTCGGACCTGTTGCTAGGGAGCTAAGAGATAAAGAATTTAATAAAATATTATCATTAGCACCAGAAGTTCTATAATAGAGGAGGTGGCTAATTTGAAGTTACACGTTAAAAAGAACGACACAGTAGTGGTTATTTCTGGTAAAGATGCTGGGAAAACTGGTGAAGTTTTAAAAGTATATCCAAAGACAGGAAAGGTTCTTGTTCAAGGAGTTAACATAGTAAAGAAACATCAAAAACCATCTAGAGCTAATGCTCAAGGCGGAATAATTGAAAAAGAAGGAGCTATTTACAGCTCAAAAGTTATGTTATACTGCACAAAATGCAAAAATGCTACAAGAATTAGCAATAAGATCTTAGAAGATGGTACTAAGGTTAGAGTTTGTAAGAAGTGTGGAGAAACATTCTAGAATTTGAAAGGAGGTACTAATTATGACACCAAGACTTCAAGAGAAGTACACAAATGAAGTAATTCAAGCTATGACAGAAAAGTTCGGATATAAAAACGTTATGGAAGTTCCAAAGCTTGAAAAAATCGTTATAAATATGGGAGTTGGAGAAGCTAAAGATAACCAAAAGGTTTTAGAATCTGCGGTTGCTGATTTACAACTTATCTCAGGACAAAAGCCAATCTTAACAAGAGCAAAGAAATCTGTTGCTAACTTTAAGATTAGAGAAAACATGGCATTAGGATGTAAAGTTACATTAAGAGGAGCAAAGATGTTTGAGTTTGCTGATAAACTAATGTCAATTGCTCTTCCAAGAGTTAGAGACTTTAGAGGGGTTTCTGATAAGGCATTTGATGGAAGAGGAAATTATTCTTTAGGAATTAAAGAACAATTAATATTCCCAGAAATAGAATACGATAAGATCGATAAGGTTAGAGGAATGGATATTATCTTCGTTACAACTGCAAAGACTGACGAAGAAGCAAGAGAATTATTAAGATTCCTTGGTATGCCATTCGCTCAATAATAAGGAGGGAAAACTGTGGCACGTAAAGCTATTATTGAAAAGTGGAGCAAAGCTCCTAAATATAAAACAAGAGCTTATACAAGATGCAGAATATGTGGAAGACCACATGCAGTATTAAGAAAGTTTGGTATTTGCCGTATATGCTTTAGAGAACTTGCTTACAAGGGTGAAATTCCTGGTTGTAAGAAGGCAAGCTGGTAAACCTAACGACTGAAAGGAGGCAAATTAAATGGTTATGACAGATCCTATCGCAGATTTACTAACTCGTATTAGAAATGCGAATGCTGTAAGACACGAAGTAGTAGAAGTTCCTTCTTCAAACGTAAAGAAGGCTGTTGCAAATATATTATTACAAGAGGGATACATCAAAAATATAGAAGAATATAATGATGGTGTAGTTCCAATGATGAGATTATCTCTTAAATACGGTTCTAACAAAGAAAGAGTTATAACTGGAATAAAGAGAATTTCAAAACCAGGTTTAAGAGTATACTGTAAGAAAGATGAAGTTCCAAGAGTTCTTAATGGATTAGGAATCGCTGTAATTTCAACTTCAAAAGGTATAGTTGTAGACAGAGAAGCTAGAAAATTAGGCTTAGGTGGAGAAGTTGTTTGCTACGTTTGGTAGTAACTAATTTTGAAATTAAGTAGATTAACATATAGATCTAAGAAGTAATACAGGAGGTGCGATTATGTCAAGAGTAGGTAGATTACCAATAGCTATCCCTGCTGGAGTTACAGTTACAGTTACTGAAGATAACGTTGTTACTGTAAAAGGGCCAAAAGGGCAATTAGTTAAGGCTATGGACAAAGACATGAATATAGCAGTTGAAGACAACCAAGTTGTTGTTACAAGACCTAGTGATGTTAAAGAGCATAGAGCTCTTCACGGATTAACTAGAGCATTAATCAACAACATGATCATAGGAGTTGAAAAGGGATACCAAAAGACTCTAGAATTAATCGGTGTTGGTTATAGAGCACAATTACAAGGAAAGAAACTTGTAATGAACTTAGGATATTCACACCCAGTTGAAATAGAACCAGCTGAAGGAATCACTTTCGAAACTCCAGCAGCTACAAAAGTAGTTGTTTCAGGAATCGATAAGCAATTAGTTGGTGCTGCTGCGGCTGATATAAGAAAGTGGAGAAAACCTGAACCATATAAGGGTAAAGGAATTAAATTCGAAGGCGAAGTTATCAGACGTAAAGAAGGTAAGACTGGTAAGAAATAATTAGGAAGGAGTGAACCTTATGTTCAAGAAGGCAGACAAGAAAGCAAGTAGAGCAAAGCGTCACCTTAGAGTACGTAAGAAAATTTCTGGTACTCCTGAAAGACCAAGACTTTCAGTTTATAGAAGTGAAAAAAACATATATGCTCAAATTATAGATGATATAAATGCTGTAACTTTAGTATCTGCTTCAACTTTAGATAAAGAAGTTGATGTTAAAGTAGGCGGAAACAAAGAAGCTGCTAAATTAGTTGGTGAACTAGTTGCTAAGAGAGCTTTAGATAAAGGTATAACTGAAGTTGTATTCGACAGAGGTGGATACGTATATCACGGAAGAGTTCAAACATTAGCAGAAAGCGCTAGAGAAGCAGGCTTAAAATTCTAATCAAACAAGGAGGGAAATCAATGAGAATCGATCCTAGCACACTAGACCTTAAGGAAAAGGTTGTTTTTATAAACAGAGTTACTAAGGTTGTTAAGGGTGGTAGAAACTTCAGATTCAGCGCTTTAGTTGTTGTTGGTGATGAGAACGGACACGTAGGCGTAGGAATGGGTAAGTCAATCGAAATCCCAGAAGCAATTAAAAAAGGAATCGAAGACGCTAAGAAAAACATGGTTAGCGTTGCTATAGTTGGAACAACAGTTCCTCATGAAATATATGGTAAGTTTGGAACTGGTAAAGTTTTAATCATGCCAGCTAAAGAAGGTACAGGAGTTATCGCTGGTGGACCAGCAAGAGCTGTATTAGAATTAGCAGGATTAAAGGACGTTAGAGCTAAGTCTTTAGGTTCAAACAATCCAAGAAACATGGTAAATGCTACAATTAATGGTTTAGCAAACTTAAGAACAGCTGAAGATATAGCTAGATTAAGAGGCAAAACTGTAGAAGAAATATTAGGTTAGGAGGTATACGCAATGGCAAAGATAAAGGTTACTTTAGTTAAAAGCTTAATAGGCAGAAAGAAAGACCATATCGCTACTGCAAATGCTCTTGGTCTAAGAAAGATTAACAAAACTGTAGAGCATGAGGATACTCCTCAAATCAGAGGTATGATCAACAAAGTTGACTACTTATTAAAAGTAGAAGAAGTATAATAAAGAGGAGGTGCACGAGATATGAAACTTCATGAATTAAAACCAGCAGCTGGTAGTAAAAAAGCTCCTAAGAGAGTTGGTAGAGGTACTGGTTCAGGTTTAGGAAGAAACGCTGGTAAAGGTGAAAAAGGACAAAACGCTAGATCAGGCGGTGGAGTTAGACCAGGATTTGAAGGTGGTCAAATGCCATTATACAGAAGACTTCCTAAGAGAGGATTCACTAATATCTTCGCTAAGCAAATAGTTTCTATCAATGTTGATAGATTAAACATATTTGAAAACGGCACAGTAGTAACTCCAGAATTATTACTTGAAACAAGAGTAATATCTAAAGTTAAAGATGGAGTTAAGATATTAGGAAACGGAACACTAGAAAAGAGCTTAACTGTTCAAGGATGTAAGATGTCTAAGGCAGCAGCTGAAAAGATAGAAGCAGCTGGAGGAAAAGTTGAGGTGATGTAATATGCTATCAACCCTACGTAATGCCTGGAAGGTTCCGGAACTTAGAAAAAGATTTTTATGGACGATATTTTTAGTAGCAATTTTCAGGATTGGAATACATATTCCCGTTCCTGGAATTGATACTAGTTATTTAAGCTCAATGACAAACTCTGGTGGGTTACTTGGCTTTTACAATTTAATATCAGGAGGAGCATTAAGCAAGTTTAGTATATTTGCGTTAAGTGTTTCACCTTATATTAATGCATCAATCATAATGCAATTATTAACAATTGCAATTCCTTCATTAGAGCAATTATCTAAGGAAGGAGAAGAAGGTAGAAAGAAAATTCAATCTATTACAAGATACGCTTCAATAGCTATAGGTTTTGTATTAGCAATTGGAATTTACTCAATGATTGCAGCACAAGGTGCAGCAACTGGATTAAATACTGCTCAAAAAGCAATAGTATTAATTTCATTAGTAGTAGGATCTACTTTCTGTATGTGGCTTGGTGACCAAATAACTCAAAAAGGATTTGGAAACGGAGTTTCAATATTAATATTTGTCAATATAGTATCTCAATTACCTACAACTTTAATGTCATTATTTACATTAAAAGAAGCAGGTGAAATTACTATTATTGAAATAGCATTATTCTTAGTTGGTGCTTTAGCACTATTAGTATTTACAATTTACTTCTCATTAGCAGAGAGAAGAGTGCCAATCCAGTATGCTGGTAAGGCTGTAGGTTCTAAGGTTATGAAAGGTCAATCTACTCATATACCACTAAGTTTAATTGGATCAGCAGTTATTGCAATTATATTTGCGATGTCTGTAATGATGTTCCCTGAAACAATAGCTAATTTCTTCCCAACTAAGGGATGGTCAAAATGGATATTAACTAGTCCATATAGTATTTTTAATAAAATTACATGGATGTATCCAGTTTGTTATGCAGTATTAACAGTATTCTTTACTTGGTTCTATACTCAAATAACATTCAAACCAGATGAAATGGCTGAAAATCTTCATAAGTCTGCAGGCTTTGTACCAGGAGTAAGACCAGGTGAAGCTACAGAGAAGTATTTTGAAAAAGTACTTACAAAAGTATCTTTAATCGGGGGATTATTTGCAGCACTATTAGCTGTTACTCCAATATTAATTAGTAATTATACAGATTTAAGTGGAATTCAATTTGGTGGAACGTCACTATTAATCTTAATTGGAGTTGGTTTAGATTTCTCTAGACAATTAGACTCACAATTAGTTATGAGACACTACCAAGGATTCTTAAAATAGATTTATAATGGAGATGATGCCCGTGAAGATAGTATTATTAGGTCCTCCTGGGGCTGGAAAAGGAACACAGGCAAAATCAATTAGTAATAGATACTCTATACCACATATTTCTACTGGGGATATCTTTAGAAAGAATATTTCCGAAGAAACCCCTTTAGGAATAGAAGCAAAGCAATATATGGATAATGGTCAATTAGTACCTGATGAAGTAACTATTAATATGGTTAAGGACAGACTAACATGGGAAGACTGTAAAAATGGTTATCTATTAGATGGTTTCCCAAGAACTGTTGCTCAAGCTGAAGCTTTACAAGAGTTTTTAGAATCAAGAGATGAAAACTTAGATACAGCTTTATGTATCGAAGTACCTAGCAGTTTCATACTTGAAAGAATGACAGGAAGAAGAGTTTGTTTATCATGTGGAGCTAGTTATCATATAAAATTCAATCCACCAGCTGTTGATGGTGTTTGCGATGTGTGTGGAGACAATGTCATCCAAAGAAAAGATGATGTTGAAGAAACAGTAAAAGAGAGATTAGATGTCTATGAAAGACAAACACAACCACTGATTGATTTTTACAAAGAGAAAAACTTACTTTCTACTGTAGATGGAACTAAAGCTATTAATGAAGTATTCGAAAGTATCTGCGAGATATTAGGGAGTGCAAACTAATGATTATTATCAAAAATGATAAAGAAATCGACCTAATGAGGATTGCTGGTAGAATCGTAGCTGAAACTCTTCTATTAGTTGAAAAAGAGGTTAAACCAGGAATAACTACTGCTGAATTAGATAGGATAGCAGAAGAATTTATAACTAAGCATGGGGCGACACCTTCATTTAAAGGGCTCTATGGATTTCCTGCTTCACTATGTATATCTGTTAATGAGCAAGTAGTTCATGGAATACCAGGAGGGTATGTATTAAAAGAGGGAGATATTATTAGTGTTGACTGTGGTGCACATATTAATGGGTTCCATGGTGATGCAGCAAGAACTTTTGCTGTAGGTAATATTTCAGATGAAGCAAAAAAACTTATTAAAGTTACTGAAGAATCCTTTTTTAAGGGTTTGGAATTTGCTAAAATAGGAAATAGACTAACTGATATTTCACATGAAATACAACGCTACGTTGAGGCTTCAGGTTTCTCTGTTGTAAGAGAATTTGTAGGTCACGGAATAGGAAAGAGTGTCCATGAGGATCCAGAAGTTCCTAACTTCGGAAGACCAGGCCGAGGTCCAAAATTAGTTGCTGGTATGGCTCTAGCTATAGAACCTATGGTTAATATGGGAACATATAGAGTAGCTACTTTAGGTGATGATTGGACAGTAGTCTCAGCAGATAAGAGCCTTTCGGCTCACTATGAAAACACTGTTGTAATTTTACCAGATGGACCAGAGATATTAACACTGATTAAATAAGTGTTGCTTAGTTATAAATTCGCATGATACCAAAAGGTGGCTTGTAGATTTATGGCTAAGGTAATCATCGAGGTGAAAGTGATTTGCAAAACAATGACTTAATTGGGAAAATTGTTCTTTCAAAATGCGGAAGAGATAAGAATCATTATTACGTTATTGTTGATAAAGTTGATGATACTTATTACCTTCTTAGTAATGGAAGTAATAAGACAATTCAGATGCCTAAGAAAAAAAGCATAAAACATTTTATTGTTTTAGAGAATGTAGATGATGAGATTAAAGCATCAGTTATATTAAAGAAAAAAGGTACTGATTTAAAAATTAAGAGATTTCTAAAACTAAAAGGCATTGTTAAGGAGGGTTGATTACCTTATGTCAAAAGATGATGTAATAGAAATGCAAGGTGTAGTCTTAGAGGCTTTACCAAATGCAATGTTTCAAGTTGAGTTAGAAAGTGGTCATAAAATTTTAGCTCATATATCAGGAAAATTAAGAATGAACTTCATAAGAATTCTTCCAGGAGATAAGGTTACTATAGAACTTTCTCCATATGACCTAACAAGAGGAAGAATTACTTGGAGAGCAAAATAAGGTAAAAGTATTTACCATAAATTACACAAGGAGGGTTAGCGATGAAAGTAAGACCATCAGTTAAGCCTATTTGCGAAAAGTGCAAGATTATTAGAAGAAAAGGAAGAGTAATGGTAATCTGTGAAAATCCTAAGCACAAGCAAAAACAAGGCTAATATGATTTAATATTAGGCAGAATAATTTACAATTATTAATATATTGACTTTTATTTGAAATTTCAATATTATTATATAGGCGTTTAAATCAGCTTATTGATTTTAGGTACGGCTGACGATAGGTTAAATTAACCTATCGACCTAAGATTTTAATATAAATTTATCAAAAGCAAAAATAAAAAATTGCATTTCAATAAACAGGAGGTGTAAGTTCAAATGGCAAGAATAGCAGGCGTTGACCTACCAAAGGAAAAAAGAGTTGAAATAGGTCTAACATATATATACGGAGTTGGTTTATCTACTTCTCAAAAGATATTAGCTACTACTGGAATCAATCCAGATACTAGAATCAAGGATCTTACTGAGGATGAAGTAAATGAAATCAGAAACTATGTAAACAAGAACTTAATGGTTGAAGGTGACTTAAGAAGAGATGTTGCTTTAAATATTAAGAGATTAGTTGAAATAGGTTGTTACAGAGGTATTAGACATAGAAAAGGTCTTCCAGTTAGAGGACAAAAAACTAAGACTAACGCTAGAACTAGAAAAGGTCCTAAGAAGACTATCGCAAATAAGAAGAAGTAGTGAGGAGGGATTTCGATGGCTCAAAAAGTCAAAAAGACTACTAGAAGAAGAAAAGAAAGAAAGAATGTTGAGCATGGTGCTGCACACATCCAATCAACTTTCAATAACTCAATAGTTACTTTAACTGATGCGGCTGGAAATGCTTTATCATGGTCAAGTGCTGGAGCTCTAGGTTTCAGAGGTTCAAGAAAGAGCACACCATTTGCATCTCAAATGGCAGCAGAAACAGCAGCTAAAGCAGCTATGGAACACGGTTTAAAGAGTATAGAAGTATACGTAAAAGGACCAGGTGCTGGTAGAGAAGCAGCTATAAGATCATTACAAGCTGCAGGATTAGAAGTAACTTTAATTAAAGATGTTACTCCAATTCCACACAACGGATGTAGACCACCGAAGAGAAGAAGAGTCTAATTATATTTAAATTCAACAGGAGGTGTAACGAATGGCAAGATATACTGGAGCTACATGTAGATTATGTAGAAGAGAAGGTCAAAAGCTATTCCTTAAGGGAGATAGATGTTATACAGATAAATGTGCTTTCGTAAGAAGAAGCTATGCACCAGGACAACATGGAGCAGCTAAGAAGAAGTTATCTAACTACGGAGTACAATTAAGAGAAAAGCAAAAAGCTAGAAGAATATACGGTGTTTTAGAAGGTCAATTCAGACATTACTATGAAAAGGCTGACCACATGAAGGGAATCACTGGTGAAAACTTATTAATGTTACTAGAAATGAGATTAGATAACGTTGTTTACAGATTAGGATACGGTGCTTCTAGAAACGAAGCTAGACAATTAGTTACTCACGGACATTTCTTAGTAAATGGTAAGAAAGTTGATATTCCATCATACAGAGTATCAGTTAACGATGTAGTATCTGTTTGTGAAAAGAGCAGAGGAACTGAAAAGTTCAAGACTTTTGCTGAAAATCCAAAGACATTACCAAAATGGTTAGAAGCTAACGTTGAAAACTATGAAGGTAAAGTTGTTGCTGTACCAGCTAGAGAAGACATTGACGTACCAGTTAATGAAACTCTAATTGTCGAATTATACAGCAAATAATAGTTTAATATATTTTATATTAAGATATTATTTTAGATTATTTAATGGAATCAGTTGCCCTCGTAAAAAGGTTGCCATTTTATATATAAGGAGGGTTTATACATGTTAGAAATAGAAAAGCCAATAATTGAATGTATAGAGTCAAATGAAGATGGTACATATGGTAAATATGTAGTTGAACCATTAGAAAGAGGATATGGTATTACACTTGGAAATGCAATGAGAAGAATTCTTTTATCTTCTCTTCCAGGTGTAGCTACTACATCAATTAAGATTGATGGAGTACTTCATGAATTCTCTACTGTACAAGGTGTTAAAGAGGATGTTACTGAATTAATTCTTAACATCAAATGTTTAGCATTAACAATGGAAGGCGAAGGTCCACAAACTATCTATATAGATGCTAAGGGGCCAGGAGTTGTTACAGGTGCAGATATCAAGACTGATGGAAGTGTTGAAGTAATCAATAAAGATTTACACATTGCTACACTTGATGAAAATGGAAGACTGTACATGGAATTAACAGTTAACAGAGGTAGAGGATATGTTACTCAAAATAAAAATAAGAGTGATGCACTACCACTTTCATCAATAGCTATTGACTCTATTTATACTCCTGTTAAGAGAGTAAACTTTACAGTAGATAATACTAGAGTTGGTCAAATCACTGATTATGATAAATTAACACTAGAAATTTGGACTAATGGTACTATTAAAATAGATGAAGCTATAAGCTTATCTGCTAAGATTTTAATAGAGCACTTTAAGTTATTCATGTCATTAGGTGTTGCAACTAATGATGTTGAAATAATGATTGAAAAAGAAGAAGATAAGAAAGAAAAAGTACTAGAAATGACTGTTGAAGAACTAGATCTTTCAGTTAGATCTTATAACTGCTTAAAGAGAGCTGGTATCAATACAGTACAAGAGCTTGCTGGTAAATCAATGGACGACATGATGAAAGTAAGAAATCTAGGAAAGAAATCTTTAGAAGAAGTTGAAAGAAAGCTTAAGGAATTAGGTTTAGCCTTAAAACTAAGCGACGAGTAGGGAGGTAAATCCATGGCAGGTTATCGTAAGTTAGGTCTTTCTACAGACCAAAGAAGAGCTATGTTAAGAAGTCTTGTTACTAGCTTCTTAAAGCATGGTAGAATTGAAACTACTGAAACTAGAGCTAAAGAAGCTAGATCTATAGCTGAAAAGATGATTACTCTTGCAAAAAGAGGAGATCTTCACGCTAGAAGACAAGTTTTAGCTTACGTTTTAGAAGAAGATGTTGTTAAAACATTATTTGATGAAATCGCTCCAAAGTACGCTGAAAGAAACGGCGGATACACTAGAATGATCAAAAAAGGTCCTAGAAGAGGAGACGGAGCTGAAGTTGTTATACTTGAATTAGTATAATTTCACTCTGGGGATTAAGTTTTACTTAATCCCCATTTTTTCATATAAAAAAATATTAATTAAATATGTTGATTTTGTCATAAGATAATGGAGAGATTATATTAAATCAAATACTTGTAATTAATTAAAGCTTCTATATAATTAAATTATGGAAATTTATATGAAATTTATGTAATTTAGTTATATAAAATATGATGTTTCTAAAGGAGGGATACATATGCAGAAAATGATAGAATGTAAAAACGTAGTTTATAAATATTCTACAGGTGAAGAAGGAATAGAAAAGTTAGCTATAGATGGATTAAATTTAGATGTAAATAAAGGTGAATTTTTAGTTGTTTTAGGGCATAATGGATCAGGAAAATCTACTGTTGCAAAACATATGAATGCCTTATTAATACCTACTGAAGGAACTGTTATTGTAAATGGATTAGATACAACTGATGAAAATAATGTATGGGATATTAGATCAAGTGCAGGAATGGTATTCCAAAATCCAGATAATCAGTTAGTTGCAACAATTGTTGAAGAAGATGTTGCTTTTGGACCAGAAAATTTAGGGGTTCCACCACAAGAAATAAGAAAAAGAGTTGATGATGCTCTTGAAAAGGTTGGAATGAGTGAATATAAAAGGCATGCTCCACATTTATTATCAGGAGGGCAAAAACAAAGAATTGCAATTGCTGGTATATTAGCAATGCAACCAAAGTGTATCATTTTTGATGAACCAACTGCAATGCTTGATCCATCAGGTAGAAAAGAAGTAATGAATAATATTAAAGAGTTAAATAAAAAGCATGGAATAACTGTTATATTAATTACTCACTATATGGATGAAGCTGCCGAAGCTGATAGAGTGGTTGTAATGGATAAAGGAAAAGCAATAATCGAGGGAATTCCACGTGATGTTTTGTCAGAGGTAGAAACTATGAAGAAAATAGGGTTAGATGTTCCTCAAGTAACAGAAATATGTTATGAATTACAAAAAGCAGGAGTAAATATTGATACTAAAATTTTAAATGTGAATGAGATGGTGAGTGCGTTATGTCAATTAAAATAGAGAATTTAACACATGTATATATGCCTAAAACTCCATTTGAAAAAAAGGCATTAGATAATGTTAATTTAACAATAGAAGATGGAGAATTTTTAGCCTTAATAGGTCATACTGGTTCAGGTAAATCTACACTTATTCAACACTTAAATGGATTATTGGAGCCTAGCTCTGGAAGAATTTTAGTTGATGAAGTTGACATAACTAGCAAAGAGGTTAAACTTACTGATATTAGAAAGAAAATAGGATTAGTATTTCAATATCCTGAATATCAATTATTCGAAGAAACTATTGAGAAAGATGTAGCATTCGGGCCAAATAATTTAGGTTTATCTGCTGAAGAGGTCTCTAATAGAGTTAAGAAATCAATGGAGATGGTTGGTCTTGATTATGAAACTTATAAGGATGTTTCACCATTCGATTTAAGTGGAGGTCAAAAACGAAGGGTTGCAATAGCTGGTGTTATAGCCATGGAACCTAAGGTACTAATTCTTGATGAACCAACGGCTGGATTAGATCCTAAGGGAAGAGATGATATTTTAGAACAAATAAAGATACTTCACGAAAAATATAAAATGACAATTGTTTTAGTTAGTCATAGTATGGAGGATGTAGGAAAGCTTGCTGAAAGAATTGTAGTTATGAATGGCGGAAAGATTGAGTTATTAGGAAAACCTTCAGAAATATTTAAAGAAGTAGAAACACTTGAAAGAATAGGGCTTGCAGTTCCACAAGTTACTTATTTAATGAGAGCATTAAGAGAAAAAGGTTTTGATGTTTCTGATGAAGTGTTTACTGTTGAAAAAGGAACTCAAGAAATTTTAAAAGCTTTAGCAAATAGAGGAAAGAGAGAAGTTTAAGATGATTAAAGATATAACTATAGGTCAGTATATACCAGGTGAATCTTTTATACATAAACTAGATCCTAGAACGAAGATATTAATAGCATTTTTATTTATAATTAGCTTATTTATTGTAGATAAATTTGTTGGATATGTTTTTATTGTTGCTTTCTTGGCATTAGTTGTTTATGTAGCTAAAATATCTCCTAGATATCTGTATAAGGGATTAAAGCCGGTATTTTTATTAATAGCATTAACTGCAATTTTAAATATTTTTATGCTTAGAGAGGGAAGATTACTTTTTGAACTTGGATTTATAAAAATTTATGAATCGGGAATAAAAACTGCATTATTTATGGCAATAAGATTAATACTTCTTATTATGGGGACATCTGTATTAACATTAACTACATCCCCAATAGAATTAACAGATGGAATAGAAAGATTATTAAGGCCAATAGGTAAAGAAATGGCTCATGAATTAGCTATGATGATGACTATTGCATTAAGATTTATACCTACTCTTATTGATGAAACTGATAAAATTATGAAAGCACAAAAAGCTAGGGGTGCTGATTTTGAAAGTGGTGGATTAATACAGAAGGCTAAGAGTTTAATTCCACTTTTAGTACCGTTATTTATTAGTTCATTTAGAAGAGCGGATGAACTTGCTATGGCCATGGAAGCAAGATGTTATAGAGGGGGAGCTGGAAGAACTAGAATGAAAGTTCTAAAGTTTACTTCTAAAGATTTCATTGCATTTGGTGTATTTGCTTTATTATTAACTAGTACACTCATTGTTAGATTTGCAATGTAATAAATTTAATTGAAAAGGTGATATGTTGAATAATATTAAATTAACCTTAGAATATGATGGAACAAATTATTATGGATGGCAAAAGCAAAAGGAGCTTAAAACAATACAAGGGGAGATTGAAGAGGCTATCGAGCTTGTTACTAAGGAGTATTGTGAAGTAACAGGAAGCTCGAGAACTGATGCTGGTGTTCATGCAAAAGGATTTGTTGCTAATTTTAAAACTAATAGTAAAGTGCCTCCTGCTAAGTTTAGAGAGGCACTAAACGTTAAATTGCCTGAGGATATAGTAATAATAAAATCAGAACAGGTAGAAGATGATTTTCACGCAAGATATTGTGCAAAGGGTAAGACATATGAGTATTATATATTAAATTCTGAAGTACCTTCTGCATTAATGAGAAATCAAATGTACCATTACAAATATGATCTTGATATAGATGCTATGAAAATTGCTGCAAAGCAGTTTATCGGTACACATGATTTTGCTGCTTTTAAGACACAAGGAAGTTCTGTAAAGGGTACTGTTAGAACTATTTTTGATGTAAAAGTAGAAAAAGAAGAGAAAGTTATAAAAATTTCTGTAAGTGGTGATGGTTTTTTATATAATATGGTTAGAATAATAGTTGGGACTCTAATAAACGTTGGTAGGGGAAAAACAGATGCTGTGTCAATATCAGATATAATAAATCAAAAAGATAGAACTTTAGCAGGAGATTGCGTGCCTCCTCATGGACTATTTTTAAAAGAGGTGTATTATTAAAAAATATTTACAAAAAATATTGACACACCCGCATCCGTGTATTATAATTTATTTTGTTTGTTAGAATAATTTATGTACGTAAGGCCACGAGCCCCGAGGTCTTGACATAAATGTTATACATAATGAAGTATAACGATAAATGTAAGTTCAGGGAGGGAAAACACATGAAATCATACATTGCAAAAGCACAAGAAGTTGAAAGAAAATGGTATGTTGTTGACGCTGCTGGTAAGCCACTAGGAAGAGTTGCTAGCCAAGTTGCTTCAATATTAAGAGGAAAGAATAAGCCAACATTTACACCAAATGTTGATTGCGGAGATTTCGTTATAGTTATCAATGCAGAAAAAGTTGTTTTAACTGGTAAGAAGTTAGATCAAAAAATGATGAGAAAGCACAGCTTATATCCAGGTGGATTAAAAGAAACTCCATACAGAGAAGTATTAGCTAAGAAACCTGAATTCGCTTTCGAAGAAGCAGTTAGAAGAATGCTTCCAACAGGAGTATTAGGAAGAAAAATGCTTAAGAAGTTAAAAGTATACCAAGGTGCTGAGCACGAACATGCAGCTCAACAACCAGAAGTACTTGAATTAAAGTACTAATACAAGCTCGGGAGGAGGAATAAAAAATGGCAAAAGTTCAATACATGGGTACTGGAAGAAGAAAAAAATCAATCGCAAGAGTTAGACTTGTACCAGGAAACGGTAAAGTTGTTATCAATAATAGAGAAATCGAAACTTACTTCGGTTTAGAAACTTTAAGAATGATAGTTAACCAACCATTAGTTTTAACTGGAACTAAGGATAAGTTCGACGTTTTAGTTAACGTTCACGGTGGTGGATTCACAGGTCAAGCTGGAGCTATCAGACACGGAATTACAAGAGCTTTAATTAAATCAGATGAAAACTTAAAATCTGAATTAAAGAAAGCTGGTTTCGTAACAAGAGACCCAAGAATGAAAGAAAGAAAGAAATACGGTCTTAAGAAAGCTAGAAGAGCACCACAATTCTCTAAGAGATAGTATTTTATCAGAGAGGTTTTATACCTCTCTTTTTTTTTATGTGAAATAATATTATTAAAAGAGAAATTGCTTATAAGGTGCTATAATATTAAGTAATGACTTAATTATAAATATAATATTAAATCAAAATTAGAGGAAATTAAGTAAAAATATAAATATAAATATAAATAATCTGTATGTTTAGCAAAGTAATCATAACTAATAGTAAATAGTTAGTATGATTACTTTTTATTTTAATTAAATAAAGTTTATCAATATATATTAATGAAATATCTATCATAAAATTAAAAAGAATAATATTAAATCTATGTTAAAAAATGTTGAAATCTATTAACAAATGTTAAATTTTATTGTAAACTTAACGAGGTGAAACTTTTATTAATATACATAAAATATACAAGAGTGAAGGAGAAATTATCTTGGATACGATATTAACTATTGTTAAATTACTAGGTGGATTAGGACTATTTATCTACGGTATGAAGTTAATGGGAGATGGTCTTGAAAATGCTGCCGGAGAAGGATTAAAAAAGATACTTGAAAAAGTAACTAAAAATCCTATAATTGGAGTTATTGTCGGAGCTGTAGTAACTATGGTAATTCAAAGTAGTAGTGCTACAACTGTTATGGTGGTTGGATTTGTTAATGCTGGATTAATGAATTTAGCACAAGCGGCTGGAATTATAATGGGGGCAAATATTGGAACAACCGTTACGGCGCAATTAGTTGCTTTTAAATTAGATAATATTGCACCAATTTTTGTTTTTGTTGGTGCTATGATGGTAATGTTTGTTAAGGGCAAAAAGAGAAGAGAAATTGGTAACATAATACTTGGATTTGGTATTTTATTTGTTGGTATGGGAACTATGAGTGGAGCAATGAAACCATTGACATCATCTCCAATGTTCCAAGAAATACTTACAACAGTAGGATCACACTGGTATTTAGGTGTAATAGCAGGGGCATTAATTACAGCAGTGCTTCAAAGTTCATCTGCGACTACAGGTATACTTGTAGCTTTAGCAACAGCAGGAGCATTAAATATTAACCAAGCACTTCCAATAATAATGGGATGTAATATTGGTACTTGTATAACAGCAATGCTTGCAACTGTTGGAACTAATAAAACTGCTCATAGAGCGGCTATGTTGCATTTAATATTCAATGTAGTTGGTACTATAATATTCTTACCAATAATAGTACCAGGGTTCTTAGGTAACTTTGTTTCATATTTCACTACAGATGTAAATAGACAAATTGCAAATGCACATACAATATTTAATGTAGTGAATACTTTAATAATGGTTCCTTTAATACCTATATTATGTAAAATAGTTGAGAGAATAATACCAGGTGAAGATGACGAAAAGGTAGGACCTAAATATATAGATGATAGATTATTAGAAACTCCAGTAATTGCGGCTGGACAAGTTGTTAAAGAAACTATAAGAATGTCTAATAAGGCAAAATTAAGTTTAGAATTAGCTATGGATGCATTTATGAAAAATGATGAAAACTTAGCTGAAAAAGTATATGAAAATGAAGAGATAATTAATAACCTTGAAGAATGCATAACAAATTATTTAGTTAAGCTTTCTAAATGTGAATTATCTGATAAAGAAAAGAATATAGTTGCATCTACATTCCATATAGTTAATGATATTGAGAGAATAGGAGATCATGCAGAAAACTTAGCAGATTTAACTGTTCAAAAGATTAATAAAAAATTAAGCTATAGCGATGAAGCTATTGATGAAATAACAAATATGTATCAAAGTACTTTAAAGGCATTAGATATATCAATAGAAAGTTATTCTGATAGAGATTCAGCAAAAGCAAAAGAAATAACAAATGTTGAAGCTGAAATAGATAAGATGCATAAGAGATACAGAGACCTACATATTAAGAGATTACATGAAGGTACTTGTAATGCATATGCTGGTGCAATATTCCTTGATTTATTAAGTAATCTAGAAAGAATAGGTGACCATTCAACAAATATTGCAGAAATAGTAGTTGAAAATAATAATTAAGAAAGAGCGAGAAATCGCTCTTTTTTTTATTTTGAATAAATAGTTATAAAATTAAACAAAATAAAAACAAGATTAACATAATGGAGGATGTGTTATGAAAAAAATTATTGTTGCTATTTTTACTTGCTTAATACTTATGAGTTTAATTACTCCAGCTTATGCAACGGTAAAAGAGGATGAATCACAAAAAATAATTTTAATTGATCCAGGACATGGTGGAATTGATGGTGGTGCAAAATCACAATCAGGAACAATAGAAAAGGATATAAATTTACAAATAGCATTAAAACTTAGAGATAACTTAGAGGAAAAAGGTTATAAAGTTTGTATGACCAGAGAAAGTGATGAAGGTCTTTATCAAGAAGGAAAAACTGTAAAAGAGAAAAAAAGGGAAGATTTGAAGAAGAGGGTTTCATTAAAGACAGAAACAAATTGCGATATATTTGTTTCAATACATCAAAATATGTTTCCACAAAGCAAATGTTATGGCGCACAAGTGTGGTATGCATCAAATGAAAAGAGTTATGAACTAGCAACTAAAGTTCAAGAATCTATTAAAGAAACAGTTAATGATAATAATAAAAGAGTTGCTAAGCCAGCAGGAGAAGCTTATTTAATATTAAGAGATAAATATGAAGGTGCTTCAATAATAGTGGAATGTGGTTTTTTATCAAATCCAACAGAAGAACAAGAGTTAAAAACTGATGCGCATCAAGAATTAATTGTAAAAGGAATATCTGATGGTATTGATAAATATTTTGATGGTAATTCTGAAAAAGGTGCAGAATAATAGAAATTTCCCAGGAAATTTAGGAGTTAGTAGTTAATTTTTATATTAGCTGCTAACTTTTTTGCTTTTTTTATAAATAGAATCTATTTTAGGTTTTAGTTGTAAAATTTATCTAAAAATAATAAACTATTCATATATACAGGAAGGGGAGGTTCTTAAATGAGAGAAATACATATATCAAAAATTATTGATACAGTAAAAGAACTTTGTATTGAAGCAAATTATTATTTATCAAATGATGTAAAAAGAGCATTATGCAATGCAAAAGAAAATGAAACTTGGCCATTAGCAGAAAATATATTAGATCAAATAATATTGAATTCTGATATAGCTAAAAATGAAAATATGCCAATATGTCAGGATACTGGAATGGCTTGTATTTTTATTGATATAGGACAAGATGTACATATTGTTGGGGGCTTATTAGATGATGCTATAAATGAAGGTGTCAGAAGGGGTTATGAAGAGGGCTTTTTAAGAAAGTCAGTAGTTAAAGACCCTATTAATAGAATTAATACAAAAGATAATACACCAGCAATTATTTATTATAATATGGTGGCTGGTGATAAAATAAAAATAACAGTTGCTCCTAAGGGGTTTGGATCTGAAAATATGAGTAGAATCAAAATGCTTAAACCATCAGATGGATTACAAGGAGTTAAAGATTTTATAATTGAGACCGTAAAGCTTGCAGGACCAAATCCATGTCCACCTATAGTAATAGGAGTGGGAATTGGAGGAACTTTTGATAAGGCTGCTTATCTGGCTAAAAAAGCATTAATAAGACCATTAGATAAAAGAAATGAAGATAAGTTTTATAGTGATTTAGAAGAGGAGCTTTTAGCTAATATTAATAAATTAGGAATAGGGCCACAGGGCTTTGGTGGAAAAACTACAGCTTTAGGGTTAAATATAGAAACATATCCAACTCATATAGCAGGTTTGCCTGTAGCAGTTAATATCAATTGTCATGCAACAAGACATAAAGAAAGAGAACTGTAGGAGGATTTAAAATGGAAAAGAAGATATCAACTCCTTTAACTGAAGAAATATCGAAAACATTAAGAGCTGGAGATAGCATATTATTATCAGGAATAGTTTATACTGCTAGAGATGCAGCTCATGGAAGATTAATAAATTTACTAGATGAAGGAAAAGAGTTACCTTTAAATATTAATGGTGAAGTTATATATTATGTAGGACCTACTCCAGAAAAGCCAGGAGAGGTTATAGGTTCGGCTGGACCGACAACTAGTTATAGAATGGATAGTTATGCACCAAGGCTATTAGATTTAGGTTTAAAGGGCATGATAGGTAAGGGTGCAAGAAATGAAGAAGTTATAAGTGCAATAAAAAGAAATAATGCAATATACTTTGGAGCAATAGGTGGAGCGGGTGCATTAATAAGTAAATGCATAAAGTCGTCAGAAGTAATAGCTTATGATGATTTAGGAGCAGAAGCAATAAGAAAGCTAGAAGTAAAAGACATGCCATTAGTTGTTATAATAGACACAGAAGGAAATAACCTATACGAAATAGGAAAAAAAGAATACTTAGAAAGTATTTAAAGTATTAGGGTAAATAGAAAATGTTGCATAGTCTACTTTTCTAAGAATATTGAAATATTATTTATCAGCAAAAACATTAACTCAATTTTAGGTTAAAAGTTTGTGAATTAGTTATTACATGGATAAAGAAAAAAGAAATATTATCTCTTCGGGAATTAGTGAAATATTCCCTACGATATAATCTTTCTTTTTTGATATTACACGTAGTAACTAAATTGTTGCGAAGCCTTTTCCTTTAACTTCAGATACATCTATTATAGTAATAAAAGCTTTTGGATCAACTCTTAATATTTTAGTTTTTAAGCTAATCATTTGAGATGTTGTAACTGCAACATATAATAGCTTTTTCTTATCTCTAGTATATCCACCCTCAGCCATAAGAGCAGTAACACCACGATGCATATCTTTTATTACGTAATTAATAATATCATTTTCCTTTTCAGTTAAAATAAGAAGAAGTTTTTTACTAGTAAAACCATTTAGTACTTTATCTAAAAGTGTGCTGGTAATGAATAGTGATATTAATGTGTATAGAGCTCTAGGTAGTCCAAATATGAAAACTGAAATACCAACTATAATTAAGTTAAATCCAAATCCAACTTTTCCGATATCAAAGTTTGAATATTTTTTTCTAATAACCATAGTAATAATATCAGTACCACCAATAGAACCATTTCTATAAAATACTAATCCATAGCCAATTCCACTTAAAACTCCACCATAAATACAATATAATAACATATCATCAACTTGAACTAAGTTAGATAAAGGTTTAGTTATCATTAATGCAGTTGAAAATGAAATCATACCTATTGCAGTGTAAATAGTAAAGCGCTTGCTTAAGAATTTATAACTTACAAAAAATAGGGGGATGTTAAGTAGAAAAACTGTTATTCCTGATGGAACATTAAATAAATATTGCAAAATTAGTGCTATACCAGTAACTCCACCACTTAGAAGCTTAGCATTAGATAGGAATAGATTAACTCCTAATGAAGAAATAAAACATCCTAAAATAATTACTACAACGTCAATGTAAAAACTTTTACTTTTAAATAAATCTTTCATAAAAAATACCTCTGTATTAATATATCGATAGTTTTCATAAAGATTATATATTAAAAATATAGCTATGTTAAGTAATTTATTTTAAATATATGTAACATAATAATAATAAATAAAAAAATGATAAATATATGGAAAGTAATTATTGATTAATAATCATTATAGATTATTAAAGGAAATTGAAGAAATTGAAAAGATAAGTCTTTTTTTTTAGTTTTTTTGCTTTATAATTTATTTTACAATAATAAATAGTAAGATTATAATTACGATATATTGTGTAGAGAAGAATAAAATATACTATATATAGTGGAGGAGCAAACGTGGTTAATTTAGAAAGTATTTGTAAAAAAGCAGTTAGTGAAATAGATGATTTACAAGGAATTTATGTAAAAGAGAAGCTAATTGATGGGTGTAAAAATATAATAAGAGAGTCAATGAATGAAGAGGAAGTTAGAAATTCTGTAATTCAAATAGCATTAGAGCTAACTACTGAACAAGAGCCAAAGTGGCAGTATGTTGCATCGAAATTATATGTAGATAGATTATATGATGAAGTAAAAAGAAATAGAGGAAGAGAAGTACAAGATAAGCCATATAGTAATTATTATGAATTTATTTCTGAAATGACTGATAAGAAATTATATGGAAAGTATATTTTAGAAAATTATACTAAAGAAGAAATTGAGGAATTGGAAAAAGAGATAAAGCCTGAAAGAGATTATATATTCACTTATAGTGGTATAGATTTATTAACAAAAAGATATCTTATTCAAGACTATAATAGAAAACCTCTTGAGCTTCCACAACAAATGTTTATGGGAATAGCAATGCATTTAGCAATTCCAGAGGATAAACAAAATAGATTAGTGTGGGCAAAGAGGTTTTATGATGTTTTAAGCTCACTTAAAGCAACTATGGCAACACCTACTATGTCAAATGCTAGAAAGCCATTTTATCAATTAAGTTCATGTTTTATTGATACAGTAGAGGATAGCTTAAAAGGAATATATAAATCTTTAGATAACTTTGCAGAAGTATCAAAGTTCGGTGGAGGAATGGGAATTTATATAGGTAAGATAAGAGCTATAGGATCAGCGATAAGAGGTTTTAAAGGAGCATCAGGTGGAGTAATTCCATGGATAAAGCTATTTAATGATACGGCAGTAGCAGTTGACCAATTGGGAGTAAGAAATGGATCAGTTGCAATATGGCTTGATGCTTGGCATAAAGAAGTACCAGAGTTTTTACAATTAAGAACTAATAATGGTGATGATAGAAAGAAAGCGCACGATATTTTCCCAGGGCTTTGTTATCCAGATTTATTCTGGAGATTAGCAGAAGAGGATATAGACGCTAATTGGTACATGATGTGTCCTCATGAGATTAAATCCATTAAGGGATATTCTTTAGAAGATTACTATGGGGAAGAATGGGAAAAAAGATATTATGATTGTGTTAATGATGACAGAATTGATAAAAGGGTAATGTCTGTTAAGGATATAGTTAGATTGATTATTAAAAGTGCTGCAGAAACAGGAACACCTTTTGCTTTCTACAGAGATACAGTAAATAAAATGAATCCTAACAAACATGCAGGAATGATTTACTCTTCTAATTTATGTACAGAAATAATGCAAAATATGAGTCCTATGGATATTCAAAATACAACAATAACAGATGACAATGGAGATACTATTATAGTTGAAAAAACTAAGGCAGGGGATTTTGTAGTTTGTAATCTTTCATCAATAGTATTAGGAAATGTTGACGTAAATAACGATGAAGATGTGGAATATGTAGTTGAAACTCAAATAAGAGCTATGGATAATGTAATAGATCTAAATTACTACTCAGTACCTTTTGCTGAAGTTACTAATAAAAAATATAGAGCAATAGGATTAGGAACTAGTGGATACCATCATATGCTTGCAAATAATAAAATTCACTGGAATGAAGAAAAACATTTAGAGTTTGCAGATAAGGTTTATGAAAAAATAAATTATTATGCAATTAAAGCAAGTATGAAAATAGCTAAAGAAAAAGGAGCATACTCATGTTTCGATGGTTCAGATTGGCAAAATGGAGAGTATTTTAGCTTAAGAAATTATGATTCAGACAAATGGAATGACTTAAAAAGTGATGTAAGAAAATACGGATTAAGAAACGGATACTTATTTGCAGTTGCTCCAAATGGTTCTACAGCAACAATAGCTGGAACATCAGAGGGAGTAGATCCTGTTATGGCAAGATTCTGGCTAGAAGAAAAGAAGGGAAGTATTGTTCCAAAAACAGCTCCAAATTTAAGTTGGGAGAATTTCTGGTACTATAATTCAGCTTATAATATAGATCAACAGCTTTGTATAAAGATAAATGGAATTAGACAAAGACATATAGACCAAGGTCAATCATTTAATTTATATATAACAACAGAATATACAATGAGACAAATAATGAATTTATATATAACAGCATGTAAGTGCGGAGTTAAATCTATTTATTATGTAAGATCTAAGTCATTAGAAGTTGCAGAATGTGAAAGCTGTTCTGCATAAAAATTGATTATTATCTCAAAAGTATTAATTGTGTAGAGGATTAATGCTTTTGAGACATACTAAGTTAAGAGCGGGAGAAAAGAAATGGAGATAAGGAAAAAGCCTTTATTTAATGAAAATGGTGATATTGAAGTTAGTAAGAAAAAAATGATAAATGGAAATACCACTAACTTAAATGACTTTAATAATATGAAATATAAATGGGCATCAGATTGGTACAGACAGGCAATGAATAATTTTTGGATTCCAGAAGAAATTAATCTTTCTCAGGATTTAAAGGATTATGGAAAGTTAGATAATAACGAAAGAATGGCATATGATAAGATATTATCATTTTTAATATTCTTAGATTCAATACAAACAGCTAATTTGAGCAATATAAATAATTATGTAACTGCTAGTGAAATCAATTTATGTTTAACTATTCAAGCATTCCAGGAGGCTGTACATTCACAAAGCTATAGCTATATGCTTGATACAATTTGTTCACCAGAAAAAAGAAATGAAATTCTTTATCAATGGAAAGATGACAAAGTTCTTCTAGAAAGAAATAAGTTTATTGGAGAGCAATATAATAAATTTTTAGAAAATCCAACTGAAGAAAATCTTATAAGAACTATTATGGCTAACTTCATATTGGAAGGAATTTATTTTTATTCTGGATTTATGTTCTTTTATAACCTTGAAAGAAACGGGAAGATGCCAGGTTCAGCTCAAGAAATTCGTTATATAAATAGAGATGAAAATACACATTTATGGTTATTTAGAAGTTTAATTCGAGAACTTCAAAAAGAAGAGGCAGAAATATTTACTAAAGAGTTTGTTGAAGAATTAAGACTTATGATGAAAATTGGAGTTGAACATGAGATTAATTGGGGAAATTATGTTATTGGAGAAAACATACAAGGAATTAATAAAAATCTAATTGATTCATACATTAAGTATTTAGGAAATAAAAGACTAAAAGAAATAGGATTAGAACCTTTATTTGAAGGATACGATAAAAATCCAGCTCCATGGGTTGATTCATTATCAAATGCTAATACTGTTAAAACAGACTTCTTTGAGGCTAAATCAACAGCTTATGCCAAGGCTAGTGTTTTAGTTGATGATTTATAAATTATACGTATAGCGAATGATTTTTCTTGAAATAATAAATAAATTCTATATTTTTTTAGGAGAATGCTTCCACACAAAGATAAAATTTAAAAAAATTAATGATAACGTTATTTAAAATATGTTATAATACTCATGGTCGTATTAAGTTTAAATAAGATAAATTTAAAATGGGATAGATTTATCTTACAAATTTTCAACAGTATATAATAGGTCATTAAATTGTAATAGAAATATTATAGTGGCTTAAAGTATAACAATAATTTTAATAATAGTATTAAATTTATGCTTAAGTGTAGGAGGAATTTATATGAAAAAAGGTATCGCTGCATCAAAAGGTTACGCTATAGGTAAAGTATTTATTCAAGAACATGAAGAAATAGTTATTAACGATGCTAAAGTTGAAGACGTAGCTGCAGAAAAAGAAAAATTAAATGTTGCATTAGAAGCATCAAAACAACAATTAACAGCAATAAAGGAAAAAACACTTGCTGAAATAGGTGAACACGAAGCGGCTGTTTTCGAAGCTCACTTAACACTATTAGATGACCCAGAATTTACTGGTCAAATGGAAATGACAGTTGAAAATGATAGCTTAAACGCTATGAAAGCTGTTCAAAATGTAACAGATACATTTGTTATGATTTTCGAATCAATGGACAATGATTATATGAGAGAAAGAGCTGCTGATATTAAAGACGTTTCTAAGAGAATCATCTCTAACTTAGCAGGAAAAGGTGGAAGTGCATTTGCTATAACTGAAGAAAATACAGTAGTTGTAGCTCACGATTTAACTCCATCAGATACAGCTCAATTAGATAGATCAAAGGTTTGTGGTTTCTTAACAAACATCGGAGGAAGAACTTCTCACTCAGCTATCATGGCTAGAACATTAGAAATTCCTGCTGTTGTTGGTTTAGGAGATATAACTACAACTGTTAAAAATGGTGATTTAGTAATAGTTGACGGTATCGAAGGTATTGCTATAATCAACCCATCTGAAGAAGTAGTTGCTGAATACAAAGCTAAGAAAGAAGCTTTTGCAGCAGAACAAGAAGAATTAAAGAAACTTATCGAAGTTAAAACTGTAACTAAATCTGGTAAGAGAGTTGAAGTTTGCGGTAACATCGGTAAGCCAGAAGATATAGATCAAGTTTTAGCTAACGGTGGAGACGGTGTAGGATTATTCAGAACTGAATTCTTATACATGGACAGAGACCAAGCTCCAACTGAAGAAGAACAATTCAATGCTTACAAAACTGTTTTAGAAAAAGCTAACGGTAAGCAAGTTGTTATAAGAACATTAGATATCGGTGGAGATAAGGTATTACCTTACTTACCATTACCTGAAGAAATGAATCCATTCTTAGGATACAGAGCTATCAGATTATGCTTAGATAGAAAAGATATATTCAGAGTTCAAATCAGAGCTTTATTAAGAGCTTCTGTTTACGGAAACCTTTGTGTTATGTTCCCAATGATTTCTGGATTAGAAGAATTCCAAGCTGCTAAAGAATTCGTTGAAGAATGTAGAGCAGAATTACATGCTGAAGGAATTAAAACTTCAGAAACTACTCAATGGGGTATCATGGTTGAAATTCCAGCAGCAGCAGTTATGGCTGATGAATTAGCTAAGTATGTTGACTTCTTCTCAATCGGAACTAATGACTTAATCCAATACACATTAGCTGCTGACAGAATGAGTGAAAAAGTATCATACCTTTATAATCCAATGCACCCAGCTGTATTAAGATTAATAAAGATGACTATTGATGGAGCTCACAAGCACGGTAAATGGGTTGGAATGTGTGGAGAAATGGCAGGAGATGAAGCTGCTATACCTACATTAGTTGAATATGGATTAGATGAGTTCTCAATGAGTGCTACATCAATCTTAGGAGCTAAGAAAATAATATTAGACCAAGAATAATATAAAAAAGAGAATCGCATTAGTGATTTTTAGTGTTGTATTAAAGAAATAGATTACTATTGCTTTTAAAGTAAAAGTGAGTATTAACGAAATTTTTTCGATAA
>NZ_JBCOAB010000035.1:0-34221 GCF_040227035.1 Clostridium sp. RTP31139st1_H3_RTP31139_211217 | reverse complement strand
CTTTGTTTTAAGACTCTCAAAAGAATTGCTGGTTTACTTTAACTATATTCTGTTCAATTTTCAAAGACCATTTACTCTGTCGCACCGAAGCGACTTTCTTATCTTATCATTCTTGCCGATTCATGTCAACATTTTTTTAAAAAACTTTCAACATTTTTCTTTAAGAAATTTTTCACTTACTACTAGCATATAAACATATTGTTTTTCTGCCCTCAGCGATGTATCTAATACTACCATGTATTATTTAAAACAAAATATATAATTCAGCTAAATTCTAGAATTAAACTCTTTATTCTATCATTTTATATCATTTTCTTTCTTATTCTAATATTGATACACTAGGATAAGTTTAAGAATAATTTATACTAATATTATAAAATAATAGACGTATCAAGATATCTTATTAATATAAATACCCATTTTCACTTAAAAATATTCATATTACCCTAAAGTTTGATACATCTTCATTTTATAAATTCTATTAATACGTAATTTTCACTAAACAGTTGTATAATGAATCCATTTTCCCTTCCAAACTCTTGGAATAGTCACTAAAGCTTTAAAAAACTCATCACTAGATAAAATTAAATATACTAAAACAGGATTAAATTTTAATGCAAATGCACAAATAGTCCCTAATACTATTTTTAACCCCCATAAAGTAACAATATCATTTATTGCACAAAACACAGTATCACCAGCACCTCTTAATACACCGGCCAATGTTGTAACTGTTACTGATTGAAATAACAATAAAAATGCAGAAACATATAACATATTTTTAATTAATTCAGCTGTCTCTTTGGAAACTTTTATAAAACTTGGTGCTATTGGCCTAATTGCTATAACACCAATAGCAATAATTATCCCTAAGAAAAAACTAAGCTTAACTAGTAATTTAGAAAAGTTCAATACTTGTTCTTCACGTTCTTTTCCTTCTCCAATTAAATTCCCTACTATAATAGCAGCACCTCCGCCAAATCCCATAATTGCAATACCTGCTAACTGTTGAAACACACTTATAAAACTATTTGCTGCAATTACACTTGCACCCAATCTTCCAATAATAGCTGCTTGAACAGATATACCTAACCCCCAATTAATTTCGCTTAATAATACTGGTAGGCTATATCTAACAATATGTTTCCAATACATAGATGTCCTTCTAAAAACATCACTTAATTTATACTTAATTTGTTTTTCAATTCCATACATATATATAACTACTAATATACTTTCAAACACTCTACTTATTAAAGTTGCCAGTGCAGCTCCTATAATCTCCAACCTAGGCATCCCCAAGTGCCCAAATATTAATATATAATTTAAAAATACATTTAATATAAATGAAAATCCATAAATACACATGGATACATTTACATTTTGTATACTTCTAAGCCCCATTAAATATACTCCTGTAAATGCAGAGAATACATATGAGAAACCCACTATTCTTAAATACATAGCTCCATATTCAATTACTACTTTTTCATTAGTAAAAACTGATACAACCTCTTTTGGAAAAATGAGTACTACCAAAGATGCTATTAATCCTCCAACAATTGCAATCCTCATCATCAACCCCATTATAGTTTTTATTGATTTGATATCTCTCTTCCCCCAATACTGCGAATTTAAAACCATAGATCCTGATGCTAGTCCAAATATTAAAGTGGTAAAAATAAAATACGGTTGATTTGCTTGTGAAATTCCTGCTAACTGCAA
This sequence comes from Clostridium sp. RTP31139st1_H3_RTP31139_211217, assembly GCF_040227035.1. Lineage (NCBI taxonomy): Bacteria > Bacillati > Bacillota > Clostridia > Eubacteriales > Clostridiaceae > Clostridium > Clostridium sp. RTP31139st1_H3_RTP31139_211217. Next base: position 32,496 of record NZ_JBCOAB010000035.1, on the reverse strand, counting down.
CTCATCTATATTTCCAATCATCAATGTATCTGTAACACTTACGCCTACATTAATAAGATTTTGTATTGCTATCGGTATCGCAATAATAAATAATTGAATTAATAAATTTTTATCCTTATTTTTCATCCACACACCTCCTCCCATAAATTATACATTCATAAATTACATAATAATACCATATCTTTTTATTAAAAAAAAGATAGAGACTATTTTATTTAGCACAAAACAATCTCTATCTTACAAACAACTTATTTACACTAACTCTTTTCTTATAAAGCTATTTTTACCAACTTTAAATGGCACTTTAACTTTACACATCATTCCTGGATGTGGACATCCATCTATAGCTTCTCCATCTTCATTATAAATTTCTTCAACCACAAAGCTTTCTCCAAATTCACCAGGAGTTAATATTTCTACTTTATCTCCCTTTATGAATTTATTTCTTTGTTTACATAATGCAATTTGAGTTTCTTCATCATACTCATGTACTATAGCAACAACATCATATTCTCTAACATGATCATTTGTATGATAAATTATTGCATCACTTTTAGGTTCACTAAAGAAGAACCCAGTATTATATTCTCTATGGCTAACTTTGTACATCTCATCTCTTAATTCTTTAGGTAACTTATAATTTTCTGGGTCTTCATAATATAAATCTATAGCCTTTCTATATGCATTCACAACTATAGCAACATAATATTCACTTTTATTTCTTCCTTCTATCTTTAATGATGATATACCTGCTTCTAAAAGTTCTGGTAAATGCTCTATCATACATAAATCCTTTGAATTCATTATATATGTACCATGTTGATCTTCTTCAATAGGGAAATATTGGTTTGGTCTCTTTTCTTCTACTAATGAATATTTCCATCTACAGCTCTGCGCACATGCACCTCTATTCGAATCTCTTCCTGTCATATAACTTGATAATAAACATCTTCCTGAATATGACATACACATTGCTCCATGTACAAAGACTTCTAATTCTAATTCTTCTGGAATATGTTGTCTAATTTCTTTTATTTCTTTTAATGAGCACTCTCTAGCTAAAACTACACGTTCTGCTCCTAAATCATGCCACATATTACACCCTTCATAATTTACTGTATTGGCTTGAGTACTAATATGTATCGGTAAATTAGTATGCTTTTGAACAGTTCTAAATACTCCAAGATCTGATACTAATACCGCATCTACCTTTGCTTCTTCAAGACTTTTTAAAAATTCAGGTAACTTTTCTATTCCTTCATTTCTTGGCATTACATTTACTGTGCAATATATCTTCTTTCCTAAGCTATGAGCTAATTCTGCACCCTCTTTAATCTCTTCAAAAGTAAAGTTTTGAGCTGCAGCTCTTAAAGAAAAGGCTTCACCTCCAAAATATACAGCATCTGCACCATATTGAAATGCAATTTTTAATTTCTCAAGGCTTCCAGCTGGTGCTAAAAGCTCTGGCTTTTTATATTTTATTGACATTATATCTCATCCTTCTATTTAGATTTTTACTTATAATATCATTTTTTATCTTAATAAACAATGTGCAAAAAATGCAAAACACTTTTTTCAGTTAAGAATTAACTATTAACTATTAACTATTAACTATTATAGTGCCACTATTGTTAAAATTTATATATGCAGTGGTACTTATCATTTTAGCTTTTTTTTATTACAATAATAGTAAAGATGTAAATAAATTCGAGGTGTGATAATGGATAAGATAATGAGACCTGTATGGGCTGAAATAGATTTAGATATAATTGCAAATAATATGAGAAATATAAAAAAATTAGCTGGCGATAAAGAAGTAATGGCTGTTGTTAAAGCAGACTGTTACGGACATGGAGCCTTGGATGTTGCACCTGTTCTTTTAGAAAACGGAGCCTCTAGATTAGCTGTTGCTATGCTTACAGAAGCCATCGAACTAAGAAATAATAATATTACTGCACCTATAATGATTCTTGGTTATACCCCTTTATATTTAGGTGAAGAACTAATTAATTATGATATAGAACAAACAATTTACGATTTAGATTATGCAAAAGAATTATCTGATTTAGCATTAACACTTAATAAAAAAGCAAAAGTTCATATAGCTTTAGATACTGGAATGGGTAGAATCGGGTTTTTACCTTCTCAAGAAAGCTTTAATCAAGTTTGTGAAATTTGCTCATTAAAGGGATTAGATGTCGTTGGTATATTTACCCATTTTTCTAGTGCTGATGAAAAAGATAAAGACTATACTCATTATCAATTTAATCAAATAAGCAGCTTTATTGAAAAACTTACCGAAGTAGGAATAAACATACCTTTAAAACACGCCTCTAATAGTGGAGCAATAATAGATATGCCAAATACCTACTTAGATTCAGTAAGAGCTGGAATTATACTTTATGGATATTATCCATCAAATGAAGTAAATAAAGAAAATTTATCAATACAACCTGCTTTAACTTTAAAAGCCAGAATTGCTCACGTCAAAGAATTAGAGCAAGGCATGTATATTGGATATAATAGAACTTATAAAACAACTAGAAAAAGTATAATTGCTACTATTCCTATAGGATATGCTGATGGATATATCAGAAAATTAAAGTACGAAGCTAAAGTAATTGTTAATGGTAAACTTGCTCCTATAGTAGGCAATATTTGCATGGATCAATTTATGATTGATATTACAGATATCGGAAATGTTAAAAGTGGAGATGAAGTAATTTTACTTGGAAAAACTGATAATATTAAATTTGATGCAGATGATCTTGCCAAATGTTGTGACAGCATTAATTATGAAGTACTTTGTCTTTTAAAGAAAAGAGTTCCTAGGGTTTATATTAAAGATGGTAAAATTTTCGATGTTAAAAATAATGTATAAAAGCCTTAAGTTAAACTTTATTCACAATTTATATAACTATAAAAAGTATGTAGTAATCCTAATATCTACATACTTTTTTAATATATAAGCCCTTATAATTTTTTTATATATTCTCCATATCCTAACTCTTCCATTTTATTCTTATGAATAAATTTTAATGATGCAGAGTTTATACAATATCTTAATCCGCCCAATTCGCTTGGTCCATCTGTAAAAACATGCCCTAAATGCGAATCTGAGTGTGTGCTTCTTACTTCTGTTCTAAACATTCCATGACTAAAATCTTGCTTTTCCTTAATATACCCTTTATTTATTGGCTTTGAAAATGCAGGCCAACCGCATCCTGAGTTAAATTTATCTTTTGAAGAAAATAAAGGTTTTCCACTTACAATATCAACATATATTCCCTCTTCAAAATTATCATCATATTCGTTATCAAAAGGTGGTTCCGTTCCATTTTCTTGAGTAACTTTATACTGAAGAGGTGTTAATATATCTTTAAGCTCACTTTTCCTTTTACTTGAAAGCTTCCAAGCTTCCTCTATAAATTGCTTTCTACCTGACCCTACATAATAAGCTTTATATCTAAAAGGATTTTTCTTGTAATAATCTTGATGATATTCTTCTGCTTTATAAAATTCTTTAGCTTTTAGTATCTTTACTGCTATTGGTTTGTTAAACATCCCACTTTCATTTAATTTTAACTTATAATCTTCTGCAACTCTTCTCTGCTCTTCATCACAATAAAATATAGCAGTTTCATAACTTCTTCCTCTATCATTAAATTGTCCTCCTTCATCAGTAGGATCTATGCTCATAAAAAAGGCTTCTACTAACTCTATATATTTTATAATATCTTCGTCATATGTTACTTCCACGGCTTCATAATGTCCAGTTTCCATCCTACAAACCTGCTCATATGTTGGATTTGCTATATTTCCACCTGTATAACCTACTATAACACTTTTTACACCATCATATGAATCAAAGGGCTTAACCATACACCAAAAACACCCTCCTGCAAAAATAGCTTTCTTTATCTTACTCATACTTATTACCCTCCATGTGAAATATTAATTCTAAACCACTTTATATATTAAAATGCTTCTTAATAAATTTAATCATATTTTCTTTATTTTTCTCCAATTGAATAACTCTATTTACATTGGCTCCTGACGGATGGGGAAATCCTAACAGTATTTGATTTTCTTTAATAATCCCATCTTGTTGAAGCCTTATCAATACTTCTTCAACAGCTTTACCTAACGGTATTAATAATACTTTTTCTGGTTCATTTAGCTTTTTGAACTCATTAATAAAATTATCATATATATATTTCATTAAAAAATCACTTTTTATTAATTTAGGTGTATGACCTGTATAATTTTCCTTCTTTACAAACACAGGATAAGGTATTAGCGATATTGTGTGTAATAAAACATCTCTGTCTCCAAATAACTCTTCACAACTATTTAAACTCAAAACCCTATTAAGTTCTATTTCATCTAACATAGAAATTATATTTTTTCTTAAGCTTCCGCTAAATCTAGCCTCTGATTTGCATTTATATTGTATTTCTTCAATATCATCACTAACCTCTAACCATTTTCTTGCTGTTGATATAGCTGTGCTCATTTGCTGAAACCCTGGTGTTATTCCAACTATAAAAATTTTCGCTTTAGGATTTAGATATTCATTATGTGGTGCATAATATATTTCTATATTATTTTCCTTATCAATAAGAAAGTCTTCAATTAATATTTCATTTTTTAAATACTTATATTTTATAGGTAGTTTTTTTATTTTATCTTTATACTCGTATAATGTCTTTTTCATAATTACCTCATTTATATATTAAATTGCATAATTAATATTAATATATACTATATACCTTTATTTAATGTAAATACATATTTCAAATACAAGTAAATTATTATAAATTAGATTATGTATTTTATTTCTATTATTCATTCAAAAAAAGACATACAATATCTTTTCTGATATCATATGTCTAAATATTTAACTTTTTTATTGTTTTGTATTAATTTAATATCATTACATCTATCTAATCAGTAAGTTTACTTAACTAAATTTAATATATATTTTAATAAAAAATAATAATTTCAGTTAATACTTCATTATTTTCTATAAAACGTATTTTTTAGTGGTAACTTAGTTCTAAAGATGCCATCCAATTTATAATATGCATTTTGAACTGCAGGAGCTGTTGGAATACATGTAATTTCGCCAACACCTTTTGCTCCAAAAGCTAATTTCGAAGTACTCTTCTCAACAATAATTGGTACTATTTCAGGAACCATAGTTGATCTGAACAACCCTAAAGTTCCAAACTTTGCAGTTGGAATACTCTCCTTTAATGGATAATCTTCAGTTAATGCATATCCAAGTCCCATAACAACTCCTCCTTCAATCTGCCCTTCAACATTCAAAGGATTAATTGCCTTTCCAACATCATGAGCTGCAATAACCTTTTTCAAACTTCCATCTTTATTTAAAATTACAACTTGTGTTGCATATCCATAAGCAACATGACTTATAGGATTATTTTTTTCACTTCCCATTTTATCGGTTTTACCATAATACTCACCATAAAACTCTTGTCCATTAACTGAATTTAAGTCATTTCCTTTAATAGCTGCTTTTAACTTTAATGCTGCTATTCTAGTAGCTTCTCCTGTAAATAAAGTCTGTCTTGAAGCCGTTGATGTTCCTGCGTCAGGAGTCCTTTTCGTATCCGGCTGTATCCAAACTACACTATTTGCATCTATATTTAATACCTCACAAACAATTTGAGTCATTGTTGTTCCTACTCCTTGTCCCATACAAGCTGCAGACGTTCTTATTATTATTTTCCCATTTTGTACTTCTAAAATAGTCCTTCCTATATCAGGTAACCCTACACCTATTCCAGAATTTTTAAATGCACAAGCTATTCCAGCAAATTCACTTTTATAATATTCATCTTTAACAGCAAGTAAAGTATCTTTAAATGCAGTATCACTATCTGCTATTTGCCCATTGGGTAATTCCTGACCTGCTTCTATTGCATTTCTCCATCTTATTTCCCACGGAGATATACCAACTAATTCCGCAAGTTTATTTATATTAGATTCAGTTGCAAATGCTGATTCAGTAACTCCAAATCCTCTAAACGCACCTGCCGGTGGATTATTAGTATATACTGCAATTCCTTCAACCTCTGAATTTTGATAATTATATGGCCCTGCAGCATGAGTACACGCTCTTTGTAACACAGGTCCTCCTAAAGATGCATAAGCACCAGTATCTGCAATTATCTTTGCTTTCATGGCTGTTAATATTCCATTTTCATCACAAGCTGTAGTAAATTCCATTTCCATAGCATGTCTCTTAGGATGAACATTAATGCTTTCAGCCCTAGTTAAAGTCATTTTTACTGGTTTTCCAGTTAAATAAGCAAGAAGTGCTGTATGATGTTGACAACTCATATCTTCCTTACCACCAAAACCGCCTCCAACATACTTTGAAACAACTCTAATTTTATCTATATCAACTCCTAACAAAGATGAAATTTCTCTTAAATCATCATAAACAGATTGAGTACCTGTATAAACTATTAATTCACTATCTGTAGGTATAGCAAGTGCTGATTCCGGTTCTAAAAAAGCATGTTCAGTAAAAGGGACGGAATATTTATTATTAACAATAAATTTAGATTTTTTTAATGCTTCATCTACATTTCCTCTTTTCAAAATCTCTCTTGCTAAAACATTACCGTCACTATGAAGTTTTGGTGCATCTTTTTCTAAAGCCTCATTCGGCGAAGTTATTGGTTTCAATTTTTCAAAATCAACTTTAATCAACCCCATTGCTTTTCTTGCAATCTCTTCGCTTTCAGCTGCAATTAACGCTATTGCATCACCAATATATCTAGTTTCCTCACCTATATCAATTAATGCTGGCCAATCTTTTTTTAAATGCCCACAAAATCTATTTCCTGGTATATCTTTAGCTGTTACTACTTTAATTACTCCTTTTATCTGTAAAGCCTCGTTATAATCAATATTTTTTATTAGAATTCTAGGATATTTAGGCCTAAGTGCTACCCCATATAACATTCCCTTAATCTTCAAATCATCACAGTATCCATCTAAGGCTAATACCTTATTTTCAGCATCTACTTTTCCCAACGAATCTCCTATTAGTCCTTTGCATTTAGTTAATGGAATTTCTTTATTATCTCTTATTATTTCAGCTACCATTAATATTGCTTCTTCGATTTTTTTATATCCTGTACATCTGCATATATTTCCAACAAGTGCCTTCTTCACATCATTTAATGAAGGATTTAATGTTTTATTAAATAATCCTACTGCACTTATAACCATTCCTGGTATACAAAATCCACACTGAACCGCACCCGCTTTAGTAAAAGCATATGCAAATGCTTTCCTATACTTCTGACTTAATCCTTCTATCGTTATTACATTTTTTCCTTCAAGTTTTTTACCCTTTACAATGCATGATTTTGTTGCCTTACCATCAATTAGAACCATGCATGCACCACAAGCCCCTTCATTACATCCATTTTTTACAGAAACTAAGTTCTCATTTTCTCTTAAATACTTTATTAACTTTTCTTCTTCACTTATCCACTTAAGTTGACCATTTAGAAAAAAACTAACCATATTTTTATTCGATTAGCAAATCTCAAGCATAATATATTCATGCTTAGCTCTGAATCTCGCTACCTCCATTATTTTTCCTCCTATATCCTCTTCCAAAGCTTTTCTGCAATATTGATTGATTCTCTACAAATCTTTTCTTCATCAATACTAACTATCTTCCTATCTTTCATAACAACTTTTCCATTAATTATAGTTGTATCAACAGATTTTCCTGAAATTCCGAACAATACGTGTCCAAAATAATTATTCTTATTCATAGGAGTAAATGGCTTATAATCTACAATGATTAGATCTGCATACGCTCCCTTCTTTAATACCCCTAGTGGTTTCTCAAAAAATCTTGAAGCAATTTTAATATTATTTTTTAATGCCATTTGTTTAGTTTCCATAAATCCACTATTATAGTCACCAAAATGGTATTTGTTAATAAGATTTTCTACCTTCATTGACTCAAAAATATCACTTGTATATCCATCTGTCCCAATTCCTAATACTATCTCTTTATCTAACATACTCTTAATAGCCGCGACCCCTACTCCATTAGCCATATTAGACTCTGGATTGTTAACAACCATAGTTTTTGTATCTTTCAATATATCTAATTCTTCATCATCTATATATAAACAATGAGCTGCAATAGTCTTTTCTCCTAATATACCAAAATCATCTAATCTTTTTACTATTCTCTTTTTATATAATTTCAAACTGTTTTCTAAGTCTTCTTTTCCTTCTGCAACATGAATGTGATACCCTGTATCAATACCTTCCATGGCCTTAACACATTTATTTAAAGTTCCATCACTTAATGTAAAAGCCGCGTGCATTCCAAACATGCCTTTAGTCATATCATCTTGTTTCTTTTCTGCATACTTTATAAAATCAATATTTTCTTTAATCGCAAGATCTAAAACCCTATTTCCATCTCTATCTGAAACTTCATAACAATAACATCCTCTAATTCCTAATTCATCTGCAACATTAGAAATCGTAGGTAAACTTCCACTTATACTCATAGGGCTTGAATTATGATCAAAAACTGTTGTAACTCCATTTTTAATACATTCAATAAATGCTGTATATGCACTATATCTTAAATCTTCTAATGTTAGCTTCTTATCAAGCTTCCACCAAACATTTTTCAATATATCAGTAAATGACTGTAGCTTCTCATTTTTAAAGTCTAGTCCCCTTGCAAATTCACTATATATATGATGGTGAGTATTTATCATACCTGGCATAATAATCTTACCCTCTGCATCTATATACTCATGTTCATTATCTTCATACTTACATTTAATTAATGATGTATCACCAACCTCTTTAATTGTATTCCCCTCAATAACAATACATCCATTTTCTATAATTCTTTCATTTTCATCATTTGTAATAACCCTTCCATTTCCAATTAAAATCATACCTATACCCACCTTCTTTACATACTCCACTTTATTTTTCAGTTATTTCCACATACTTATCATAACTTCTTTACGCTTCTATTAATCTGCTTTTACTTTTGTACTAAAATTAACAATTCTAGTTCCTGTTTTACCTAAAATTCCTTCTTTAGCCTTTTCCAATAAAGTAATTATTGAATATCTATCTTTTCTTGATTCTACAAATTCTATTGCAGCCTCTACTTTAGGCTTCATAGACCCAGGAGCAAAATACCCGCTCTTAAGAAATAACTTCATTTCATTAACATTTACTTCATTTAACCACTGCTCATCCTTTTTTCCAAAATTTATTGCAACCTTTTCTACCGCAGTTAGAATAACTAAACAATCAGCATTTATTTCTTTTGCTAAAACCGCACTTGCATAATCTTTATCAACTACAGCTCCAACCCCCTTTAAATGATTGCCTTTAGAAATTACAGGAATACCTCCACCTCCACAAGCTATTACAACTTGATTATTTTCTATTAGCGCTTTTATCGTTTCAATTTCTACTATTCGAATAGGTTTAGGTGATGCTATAACTCTTCTATATCCTCTACCACTATCTTCTATAACCTTCTTACCCTCTTTTACAATGCTATCTGCTTCCTTTTTAGTCATAAAGGCGCCTATTGGCTTAGTTGGATTTTCAAATGCTTTGTCTCTTTCATCAACTTCAACTTGGGTAATTATAGTTGCTACACCTTTATTTATATTTCTATTTAATAACTCTTCCCTTATTGCATTCTGTAAGTCATACCCTATATATCCTTGGCTCATTGCTACGCACACTGACATTGGACATATAGAATATTTCATATTTGTTTTATGAAATTCAGTCATTGCACTATTAATCATCCCAACTTGAGGACCATTTCCATGAGATATAATTACCTCATCCCCTTCTTCAATTAAGTCAACTATTGCTTTAGCTGTTGATTTTACTGCTATCATTTGCGCTTCTAATGTATCCCCTAATGCATTTCCACCTAGCGCAATAACTATCCTTTTTTTCATTATATTCACCACCTTTACTATCCATAAACTTATATCTATTTCGCTAATTGATATTTTCTATAGTAAAAGATATTTTTATTTCAAATATCTTTCTATTCCTCTTATCTCTAAATTTCTTAATGCTTCTTGTGGATTTTTCATCTTACTTAAGAAAATCATAGAAGCAATAATATAAGGCTTATAGCTTGCTTCTTTATATAATAAATTCCTATATCTATCAAATACTGAAGCTTCAACCTCACCACTTTCACAACTTACTCCACTAATATCAGCTGGTAAGCAATGAAGATAAATAGCTTTTCCATTCTTAGTAGTCTTCATTAATTCCTCAGTACATTGCCAATCCTTATGTTTTGCATTTTGAGATAACAATTCTTTTTCTAGCTCATTTATTCCATTACTATCACCTTTTCCATATAAATCTGTACGCTTTTCCATAGCTATATAAGGTGCCCAGCTTTTTGGATAGACTATATCTGCATCTTTAAATGCTTCCTTCATAGAATTAGTTTTTGTAAATGATCCACCTGAAGCTTTAGCATTTTTATAAGCTATTTCTTCAACACTATTCATTACTTCATATCCTTCTGGATGTGCTAATACTACATCCATCCCCAATCTAGTCATTAAACCAATTACCCCTTGTGGTACTGATAAAGGCTTACCATATGATGGTGAATATGCCCATGTCATAGCAACCTTTTTACCTTTTAAATTTTCTATTCCTCCAAATTCATTAATTAAATGAAGAGTATCTGCCATAACTTGTGTTGGATGGTCTATATCACATTGAAGATTAATTAAAGTTGGTATTTGCTCTAGGCACCCACTTTTATAACCCTCTCTAACTGCTTCTGATACAGTTCTCATATAAGTATTTCCTTTACCTATATACATATCATCACGAATTCCTATTACATCAGACATGAAAGAAATCATATTAGCAGTTTCTCTTACTGTTTCACCATGAGCAATTTGTGATTTTCCTTCATCTAAATCTTGTACTTTAAGTCCTAGTAAATTACAGGCAGAAGCAAAACTAAATCTTGTCCTAGTTGAGTTATCCCTAAAAAGCGAAACTCCCAATCCACTATCAAAAATCTTAGGAGATATATTATTTTCTCTTAATCTTTTTAAAGCCTCTGCAACTGTAAAAACAGCCTTTATTTCATCATCAGTTTTTTCCCATGTTAACAGAAAATCGTTATTATACATCTCTTTAAAATTTAATTCATTTAATTTATTAATAAATGTTTCCATCAATTCCATCCCTAATATCTCCTTATTATTTGTTATTACAATAAATAGTTGGTATTGCAGCATAAACTGCTGCACATTTAACTAAATCAGCTTTCCAAGTTTTTTCATTAGGAGCATGTGCTTCTTCTTCCTTTCCTGGCCCAAATCCAATACAAGGTATACCAAATCTACCCATTATAGATACTCCATTAGTTGAAAATGTCCATTTATCAATCTTTGGAGTTCCATACATTCCTTCAAAAGCCTTTACTACAGCTTTTGTTGCAGGTGCTTCTTCTGGAATTACCCATGTTGGGAAATAACAATCCGTTGGATAAACAACTTTTGTATAGCTTGGCCTCTTATACTTATACATTGTTACTTTAGCATTATATTTTTTTACAAATGGTAAATTTCTTACCTCTTCTAACGCCATTTCATAAGTTTCACCATCTGTTAATCGTCTATCTAATGAAATTGCACACATATCTGCCACTGCACATCTTGAAGGCGAACTAAAGAATATCTCTGAAACGGTTATTGTTCCTTTACCTAAAAATTCATCATAATGAAGATTATCATTTAACATTCTTACTTCTTGAAGTATATCCGACATTTTATAAATGGCATTATCTCCACGTTCAGGTGCTGAACCATGACATGATATTCCCTTTACCTCAACTCTTATTTCCATTCGTCCACGTTGCCCTCTATATATATTCCCATTTGTTGGTTCTGTAATTACTACAAATTCTGGTCTTACCTTATCCTCATTATAAATATACTGCCAGCATAACCCATCACAATCTTCTTCTTGAACTGTTCCTGTTACCAATACAGTATATTTATCACTTAAAAGCCCTAAGTCTTTCATAATTTTTGCTCCATAAGTTGCTGCTACAATTCCACCTAGTTGGTCAGAAGCTCCTCTTCCACCTATTTCTTCATCATTTTCATACCCTTTATAAGGATCAAATTTCCAATTACTCAATTCTCCTAATCCAACTGTATCAATATGGCCATCAAATCCTATCAATTTTTCTCCATTACCCATATATCCTAAAATATTGCCCATTCCATCAATTACGATCTTATCAAATCCTAACTTTTCCATTTCCTTATATATTCTTTTTATAACTTCTTCTTCCCCACAACTTTCCCCAGGTATAGCTATTAGGTCCCTTAAAAATCTACTCATATCCTTTTTATAGCCTTCAGCTTTTAATTTTATTTCTTTAAAATCCATAGTATCCTCCTTATATAATAAAGTAGTTACTAATTCCTTATGCTTAGATTGTCTTCAATATACATTCATTAACATTACGAAGTTTTATTTTTTATGTGAATCTTTTATTTTATGGAATTTTAAAACCTTAAAGTAAAGTTAAAATACTTATCAAAATTAGACATATGTTATATTAAATTTTAAAATTGTGTTTATTTTTAATAATATTTACTTATACTAATGTTAATATTTTAAATATCAAAGGAGTAATTTCTATGAGTAAAATGAAAAATATATCTGATTTAAAAGATGTTCAAATGAAATCCTGCACTAAATTTGCTAAAAATTCTAAAGAACCTAATGATGGATATTTTATAGAAAAAGACCCTAATGATAGCTTTAGTTCTGAAGGAACTGTAAGATATGGCGAAGAACAAGATGTTGATGATTTATAAATTTGTATAAAAAAATAAGGTATAAGAAAACTACATAATAGTTTTCTTATACCTTTTTAAACATTATTTCTTCTTTTTAAACATAAATACACCAGCTACTATAACAACCAATGCTAATATTACTACTATAGCTGCAGAATTATCACCAGTTTGTGGTAATGAATTTGAATTATCTACATTATTACTATTGTTTGCATCATTGTTACTTTCATTATTGCCATTGGTATTATTACTTGTATTATTGTCTCCACTATTTTCTGGAGTATTTTCCGGCTCTACAACTACTGAATCATTAATTACTTCTTGTACAGTTACTGTTATAGTCTTAGTTGTGCTCGCACCTTCACTATCTATAACTTTATATACTACCTTATATTCTCCAGCCTTTGTTGTATCCACTGTATTTTCTATAACTTTAATAGTTGATGTTATATCTCCATCTTCTTTATCAGTTGCAGTAATATTGTTCATAACTTCAAAGTTGTCTCCAACATTTATTGTTACATCTTCTGCTGATATCATTGGAGCACTATTTATTACTGTTAATTTTGGATTAACTGTTACTTTACATTCTACTTCAATATCACCACATTTTACAGTTATTACTGTAGTACCAACCCCTATAGCCTCTACATTTCCACTTTCATCCACTGTAGCGACATTATTATCTTTTGATTCAAATGTTACAGTCTTATCAGTAGCTTCTTCTGGTCCTACTGTAGATATAATTATTTTTTTATCCCCAACTGTTAACATCATTTCATTAACATCTATTATTAATGATGTAACAGGTACAAATTTGCCATAAAGATCATGTATATTAATACTTGATTCCTCTGATCTAAGATTCCAATTATCTTTAAATGCAGCTTCACCATTTACTGTTGCAGCACTTGATCCAAATGCCTTTTCTAATGTATACTTTGCAGCTTCATCAACAGATAATACTTTTCTAGTATCACTTAATTTTGCACCTGGTCCAAAACTTCCAAATTCACTAAAATCAGCTGTTGCTGCTAATGAATCTCCCATATCGTCCCATCCTTTTGTTGTTATATGATCTCCCATATAACAATTTACATAAGTAACTGCTGGAGTCATTGGTTGTGTTTGACTACTTGGTCTCCATGGTCTACCTAATGAAACAGTACTATCAGCTATATCATCAAGTCCTATTAATCTTGAATTCATTATTAAATATCCATAGTTATCTTTATCCCAAGTATCTGCTGCTGTTACATAACCATTGTTAGTAGTTGATTCTCTATTTACTGATGCAATATCACAATCATCAAACACAGCTTGTGCACGACCAAATATAAAATCAACATCACCTTCTATGTAACATTTATAATAATATTGTCTTGCTGGAACTGATGCACTTGCATCTGCTAGTAAGGTATCTTGATTTCCAATAAATCTAGTATTAATAAAAATACTTTCATCTGCTTGATTATTTAACGCAACTGCTTGCTCATTATTATTTCCTTGTTCTACAAATGAGTTTTCTATAGTTAAATTTTCAGCTGTAAAGCCTATAGCCTTTGATTTAACAGTTATAGATGCACTTCCACTTGTTCCATAATTTTTTCCTGTATTAGGATTTATAGTTCCATTAGCTGCATCATACGTTAATATAGTCTTTTCACTATCTTCACCAATTAAACTTATATAAGGTGATTGAATTGTTACCTTTTCTTCATAAGTTCCATTCTTAACTAATATAACTTTTCTTTCAGTATTTTTTGTACTTATTGAATTAATTGCTTCAGTAACTGTACTATAAGTCTGCTTATCATTTACTAATTCACCTGACTTACCATCATATTTACTATCTACAACTATATCATATCCATCATTAGTTAAATAAACTATATTATAGCTTTTTAAAGTTGTCTTACCATCATTAGTTGTTTGATATATTTGTATATCATTTCTACCTTGATTTAATTTAATTGATACTTCAAAAACCTCATTTGTAGCTTTTGCTTCTGAATCAATTAAAACTTTTCCATTTTGCTTTATCGTTATTGTTCCATCTTTATCTGTATATCCTGCTATGTTTACCTTTGAACTAAATACAGTATCATTTGGCTCTTCGGTCATAGTAAACTTTGCAGCATTTTCTTCATATTGAAGATTTAATGGATTACTATTGTTAGGTAATGCTCTTACAATTTGTGAATCATTACTTGTTCCCTCTTCATTTGCAGCAATTACCTTATAGAAGTAATTTGTAAAGTTTGTAACATTATTATCAACATAATTGTTTTCTATTTTGATTTCCAGAACCAGTTACAGTTAGTACTTTTGTATCTTTGTCAAAATTGACATTTCCATTATTAGCATTATTTTTTCCAATAGCTACATTAGTAAATCCTGTGGGTAAATAACTTAACATTTCTTCACTATATACATTTATGCTTGGCACAATAAATGTAACCATAAACATACACGTAACAATAAAGCTTAAGCTTTTACTTTTTAGAAATTTTTTCATTTTTATTTCCCATTCTTCTTTCGTTTTTGTTTATATTTTTGCAAATATAAAAACCGGCTATTATCTAAAAATTTAGATTATAGCCGGTTGCACTAATAACTCAATACATTCCAAGTGCCCATATACAGAATATACATCATAGCTTCTATTTTTTATCTTACTTAAAACATAATACTATACAAAAATTACTTAGTCCACAACCCCCATCCAGTGAATCAATGGTTGTTTATCCATAATTTGTATTATAAATTACATCTAAGGCTATTTAGAATTGTATTAAAAATAATCTACGTATATTAATTTTCACATTATCATATTATTCATATACTTTTTATTATATTAATATTTTCAATTAATTCGAAATACTTAACTACATAACTTTAAAATCCCCCTTATAACATACATAACTATAAGAGCTTCACTTTTTATTTCACTACTAAATAATCAAACTATAAACTTATTAAAAGGCTAATACTTTATAATCTTCAAATAATTTAAATCCTTCTAACAAATTCTTAGTAACTATTATTTCATCTTTATCTGTAATCATTACTCCACTAATATTATGCTTCTTCATAAACTCATAAGCCTTATTTTTACCCATAATAAATAAAGGAGTTGATAACGAATCTCCATCTATTGATTTATCACTTACTATCGTAATTGATTTTAAATCTGATTTTATAGGATAACCAGTTTTAGGATTTAATATATGACAATATAATTCTCCATTATAACTAAATGCCCTTTCATATCCACCAGATGTAACTATTGACTTGTCTTTTGCTTCAATTGAGCATATAATTTTTTCACTATGTTTTTTTGGCTCATATATACCTATACTCCAAAAACTATTTTCATCCTTTTGCCCTAATACTTTTATATTACCACCTATATTTATTATGGCCGAATCAATATTATTTTCTTTATAAAAATCAATTATTTTATCGGCAATATATCCTTTAGCTATTCCTCCTAAATCTATTTTTTGATTTTTTCTTAATAACATTACTGTTGAATTATTTTTATTTAAAATAACATCTTCATAATCAACTAAATCAATTAATTCATCAATCTTTTCTTTGCTTAGGATTGTAGGATTATCACTATTTATTGCCCATGCTTTAACTAAAGGTGCAATAGTTATATCAAATATACCATTGGTTAATTTAGAATAATAAATTGATTTTTTTAATATTTCAAAAGTATCATTAGAAATTTTTATAAAGCCGTTTGATGCATTTTCATTAATACTACTTACTTCACTACTCTCATAAAAAAAACTTAATTTTTCTTCAAATTGCCTCATTAATTTAGTAGCCTTTTCAGCTATTTCTTCTATCTCTTTCGTTTTAATATCATTATTGTCATAACATATTTTTTGATATACTCGTGTATTAAATATAAAATCTTCTTTCTCTACAAAATATTTCATATAACTATTACTCTCCTTAATATTTTATATATAAACTATCATTTTATAAATTAATGTTAGTATTAGTTTTTCTAAAAGACTGAAAATTACTTAATGCAAAATTTATAGCATTTATTATTTATCTTATAAATCAATTTTAATATGTAAAATAATTATGCCACATAGTAAAGTAAGAGGTAATAGTTAATAAGTAAAAGTTTACCATTTAAACTCTTACCTCTTATCTCTTACCTCTTACTTAAATTAAGCTTTACTTAATGCATCATTTACTGCATTTATTATTCCTTTACTAGTATATGATGCTCCTGAAACTACATCAACACTAGTACTTTGACTTGATATTATTTTACCCGGAATTTCTTCTATTGCTCTGTCACAAATTCCTTGCGTATCATTATGACTAATAACAGTAATACCTGTTATTACGTCATTAGATATTTGTACACTAACTTGTAGCGTTCCTGCAAATCCTGTTGCTGACCCTGAATAAGTACCATCCTTATATTTAGATGTACTTTCCACACTATCATTAGTCGTTGAACTTGACCCTCCACCATTATTGCTTACTTCATCTTTCACTTCTTCAACTATAGCATTTCCTGCTTGTGAATTACTTGTACTATTGTTCGTTGTAGTACTTTGTGAAGTTGCTGTATTAGAATTGTTTGTAGCATTACTTGTAGTACTGTTATCAGTATTATTGTTTGATTATGAACTTTCACTAATAGCTATATTTACTTCCTCTTCATTGTTATCTTCTTCAATTATATTTTCAATACTTTCTTCAGTATTTTCTATTTCTTCAGCAAGCTCTTCTGTTTCGTTATTCTCAATTTCTTCAATATCTTTTTTTATATCCTCTGCTTTATCCTCATTAGGCTTATTGAATAAAAAACTTGCTCCTATTGAAGTTACTATAACACCGCAAGCAGTAGCAGCTAATATTTTATTTTTTTTACTTTTCATATTATACATTCCTTTACTCTAATTATAATTTTAATGGTACAAATACCGTTTCTTCTTCCATTTCATTAATGAAACCACCAATTTTATAAACATCATTAAGTAAATTCATATTTATAACCTCATTTGCCTTACCACTTGCTATTGCTTGTCCTGACTTCATAACTATAACATTATCACTATATTTTATAGCTTGATTAATATCATGTAATACCATAACAACAGTTAAGTTACTTTCTTCATTTAACTCTTTAACAAGTTCTAGTATTTCAACTTGATGATAAATATCCAAATATGTTGTAGGCTCATCTAAAAATAAAATTTCACTTTTTTGCGCTAATGCCATTGCTATAAAAGCTCTTTGTCTTTCTCCACCCGACATACTCATAACAGCTTTGTCTTTTAAACTTTGTAAGCCTGTTCTTTTTATTGCCCATTCTATTATTTCATCATCACTTTCGTTATTTCCTTGGAAATACTTTTTATGAGGTATTCTGCCATAAGACACCAATTCTTTAACCGTAATATCACTAGGAACTGTATTTTGCTGATGAACTGTGGCGATTTCTTTTGCCAAATCTTTTTGCTTTAATGACTTTATAGAATTACCTTTAATGCTTACGTCTCCAGAAGTAGGCTTATTTAATCCTGCAAATATACTTAACAAGGTAGATTTACCACTACCATTAGGACCTAATATAGTTGTTATTTTTCCTTTTTCTATTTCAACATTTAACTTAGTAATAAAACTCTTATCTTTATCATAAGAGAAGTATAAATCCTTTGCTTTTATCATTATTTTAAGTCACTCCTTCTTAAAAGATATAAGAAAAATGGTGCTCCAAATATAGCTGTTACTACTCCAACCGGTATTTCATTAGGC
Organism: Clostridium sp. RTP31139st1_H3_RTP31139_211217; assembly: GCF_040227035.1. Taxonomy (NCBI): domain Bacteria; kingdom Bacillati; phylum Bacillota; class Clostridia; order Eubacteriales; family Clostridiaceae; genus Clostridium; species Clostridium sp. RTP31139st1_H3_RTP31139_211217. The sequence goes on along the minus strand of NZ_JBCOAB010000035.1, from coordinate 13,774 downwards.
CTCATGGCCATTCTTCCAACAGTATCAGCAAATAAGACTAAGAATCCTCCCACTATTCCGCTACATGGGATTAAATATTTATGGTCTGATCCTATAATTATTCTACAAACATGAGGAACAACTAATCCAACGAAAGATATAACCCCTGCAATTGCTGTTGATATACTTGCTAAGAATACTGCTACAGCAGTAACTATTATCATATATAAATCTGAATTAAATCCTAAACTTCTCGCATTCTTACTTCCAAGCGCTAATATATTACATATCTTACTTAATAATAATGCTGTAATTATTCCTATAACTGAATAAACTAATAATATCTTTACATTACTCCAATTAACTGTAGCCAGGCTTCCCATCATCCATTTTTGAATATTGCTCGCTCCAAGTCCTGCACTAACAGTAATCATTGATGAAAGTCCACTTAATAATACATTACAAGCTGCACCTGCAAGTACAATTCTTATTGGTGATAACCCATTTTTATATGCCATAAAATAAATAATCACACAACATACTAATCCTCCAAAGAATCCAAATATAGGTCTTAAGTTAGTTACACTTGGTATAAATACCATAAAGAAAACTGTAACTACACATGCTCCTGAAGATATACCTGTTATATATGGATCTGCTAGTGGATTCCTTATTACCGATTGTAATAAAACCCCTGCTATTGCTAAATTAGCTCCAACCAATACAGCTATTATTACTCTTGGCATTCTTAAATCTTTGATAATTCCTATATTTCCATCTGATTGCCCTGAAAATAATCCACTTATAAGTTCTTTAAATGTTATGTTAACACTACCCAATTTTAATGAAACTAATATTGTTGCTAATAATACTAATAAGGATATTATTATAAATGATATTTTAAACTTTTTATCTGAAACTCTCATAATTATTCTCCAATACCATGAACTATATCACTTAACATATCTAATCCTTCAATTACTTTAAGATTTGCGCTCATTCCAAAATATTCACTATCTAAGTAAACTACATTTCCTTCTTTTACAGCATCTATATTTTGCCATGCAGAATCAGTTGCCATTTCAGCTTCTAATGCTGCTTTTGTTTCTTCTGGAAGTGCATGTACCATAACTAAAATCTTATCTGGATTAAGCATTGCTAAATCTTCTTTATTATAAGTAGTAAATGATGTACTATTATCTTCAATAATATTTTTTCCTCCAACAAGTTCGACTAAGCTTCCAATGTAAGATTTAGATGTTGCAATCATAGTTGAACCTGGTGCTGCAAATAAAACTAAAACATCTGTATCTTCTAATGATGCCGCCTTTTCTTGAACTTCTAATTCTTTTGCTTGTATTTCATTTATCAAAGCTGTTGCTTCATCATCCTTATCAAATCTTTCACCTAAACTAATAATTGCTTCTTTTAATCCATCTAAGCTTTCTAATGAAACAAACTCACTTGGAATGTTATTTTCTATAAACAAATTCATATAATCAGAACCTAAAGTATCTACTGATACTACTACTGTTGGATTTAATGATTTAATTATCTCTAAATCTGGACTCATTGGATTTCCAATTTCAACAGCTCCCTCAGTACTTTCAGGCAATTCATAAGATGTACTTGGAACCCCTGAAACCTTAACACCTAATGCATCTAATATTTCTGTTACTGCAACAGATGTTGCTACTACTACCTCTTCACCAGTACCTACTGCTACACTTTTATTTTCACTATTATCAGAACTACAGCTCATAAAACTTAAAGTCATAACCCCTGCAGCTATCATAGATATAATTCTTTTATATTTCATATCCTATAACCTTCCTATAAATATTTGATTTGAATAACTCATTATTTCTTTTTAGCTTTTACAATTACTACTGCTCCAATTGCAACTACCACAGCTACACCAGCTATAATTAAAATAACATTATTGCTGCTTTTTTCATTATCAGCTACTACTGCTAAATTTTCTTCTTCTATTTCAACTTCTTCACTTTCATCTTCTGGTACTATTTCCTCAACTTCATCTTCAATTGCTTGTACTAAAGTTAAAGTTTCCATCTTAGGTATAACCTTAAACTCAACATCTCTTTCCATTGGACCAACGTAAATAATAGCTGCCATATCTGCATCTACTTTATCAACTTCAACATTTAATTTAACAGTTCCCTCTTCACTATTTTCTTCTAATATTTCAACTGGAACTTCTTCTCCATTAACCTTCATTCTATAGTTCTCCATATAATCACTTCCTGAAAAACCTATAGTATAAATTACATGTTCTTTTGTTACCTCTACACTCATTGATGGTAAAAGATAAGTTCTTGACATAGCCATACCAGTTTCTGATTCATGATAAACATCATTTTCAATTTCATATATACCACTTGCAATGTCAGTTTCAGTTGCATATACACGTTTACTTCCTATAGTTACGAAAATTCCTAAAGCCATTACAGCCATTATAATCCCTTTAAATTTATTTAATATTTTCATTTTTCTATTCTCCTTAATCATTAAACCTAAATTAGGAGGCAAATAAATAGTGTTACTATTTTATTTACCCCCTCATATCATATACCTACTAAAATTAATTTAGATTACTTTCTTTTCTTTACTAAAACAGTTCCTGCAGATGTTAAAATTAAACCTAAACCTGCAACAGCTCCTGCTCCAATTGGCGCTCCTGTTTGTGGTAATGTATCTACTGTATATTCCTTAATGAATGTTAAAGTATCTTGTAATAATGTAACACCAAACTCAACTTCTTTATCCATTGGAACTACATAAGTTTTAACTGTTATACTATCACTTAAGCTTGAAACTGCAAATCTAATATTAGTAGTGTCTCCACTTGTATTTTTAGTTATAGTTGCCTTTTTACCATTAACATAAATCACATGATTTTGCATAAACTCTGCTCCAGTGAATGTTAAAGTAACATAGTACTTACCATCTATTTCTTCAACTTTTGAAGTAGAGTTTAAGTATTTTCTAGCCATTGATCTTCCAGTTTCACTTTCATGAGTTACACTGTTTTGAATAGAGTATAATTTACCCTTAGTTACTTTTACTTCATCTTGAGTAGTTGTTGTATTTCCGCTTGTACCATTATTTGTACCATTATTAGTTGTTGAACCACCTGTTGTTCCTCCAGTAGTTCCTGAATTATCAGTTGTCCCATTTGTAACTAATGTTAATGTATCTTCTAATACGTTAACTCCAAATTCTACATTACTTCCCATCATAGAAACATAAGCTGATACTTTTATTGAATCTTCTAGACTTCCAACTTGGAATCTTAAACTAACAATTTCACCATTCATTGTTTTAGTTGCATCTACCTTATTTCCATTAACATATATTGTATGATTATTCATCATTGTTGATCCCATAGGAGTAAATGTTAATGTAACATATTTCTTTCCATTTACATCTTCAACTTTTAATGTTTCTTCTAATGCCTTTTTAGCCATGCTTAATCCAGTTTCACTTTCATGAGTAACTTCAAGTTTTCCTGTATAAACCTTTGTACCTTGCTCTTCAGTTGTTCCATTGTTTGAACCACCGTTGTTTGATCCATCATTCCCAGTATCATTTCCAGTGTTCCCTTCACCATTTTCAGGCTTATCTGTGCTTCCACCGTTATTTTCTGAATCACTTCCTGAATTATTATCATCAACTTTTACTAACGAATTCACATCATTTACTAAATCTATTGATTGTATTTCAGTCATTAAGTTTGGAACATATATATCCATTTCAACTTCAACTTTTGCATCTATTGATGGAACTTCAAACGATACTGATTTATCTTCATTTACAGTAGAAGCAGTTGCAACACCATTAACTTTTACATTAGTATTTCTTATAGATGTTAATCCAAGACCTTTGTATCTTAATGTCATAGTAATTTTCCCATCTTTTACAGTAACATCTGTCTTTTCTTCTATAAATTGTCTAGCCATACTTTGTTGTGATGTACCAAGTTTATTAACAGCATTATTTAATGTATAATTTCCATCTTCTAAAACCTTTGATTCTTCTCCCCCAATGTTTCCATTGTCTTCTGAACCATCATTTCCTACATTATCTCCACTATTATCTGGAGTTTCTATGTTCTCTCCACCATTTACTGAATCATCAACTGTTGGAATTGATGTTATATCATTTACTAAGTAGAAGTTTGTTGTGTGAACCCAAGTTCCCATTGCATATGTTAATTCAATATTAATTTTTGAATCTACTGATGGAACTACAAATGTAAATGATCCATCATCATTTTTAATTAATTCTACTGCTTCATCATTTACAGTACCACCATGTACTTCTTGTACAACATTTAAGCCTTGTTCATTAAATTTCATAGTTACTGTAATTTTATCACCATCAACCTTTATAACTGATTCTCTGTCCATAAACTTATTCATAGTACTTTCGCCAGAACCATCTATTTTCATTGCAGTATTTGGTACTACATAAGTTCCATTTTCAACTTTTGATGCTGTAACTGCTATTGTATCATCTACCACCGTAGCCCCAACAGCTTGTACATTCGCTCCTAATACAGTAGTTGCTACCATTACTGCAGCTAATAATTGACTTATTTTCTTCTTTAACATAAATCTTATCCCCCTAAATTTATTTCAAAATTCATTTATCTTCATTGACATATCATAAATTATATCTCATAATAAATGATATTGATTCTCATTTGCTTATAAAATAATATCATATATTTTACTAAAATGTTTCAACAATATTTATATATTTTTTAACAATATTTTTATATTTTATAAAATAAAAAGAATTTTTATGGGGAGGATATTAATCTCAATGATTTCAAATATATTAACTAGTTTCTTTAATTGCCTTTCTGTTCCTATCTTAGTTTTAAATCATAAATTTGAAACTGTTTTTACTTATAATCATGATTCAGATATTAATAATTCATTATATATATCAAAAGCTATAGAAAAACTAAAAAATATCGATTGTTCTTCTAATACATTTTCATTAAATATTACTAGTGATATTGCCTTTACTTGCATTACATTTAATCATTATGACAATAATAAAATGCATCTATTACTAGGTCCATATACTATTAATGAGGATGCTAATTATTCTGATGCTATTAATACACTTACAGAAGAATGGTTAAATAACATAATAAAATTGCATTCTTATATAATAGATAATCACATTTGTATTGATAAAACCTCTACAAATAATTCTCCATGTGTAAATCATGCTATTAAATATATTGAAAAAAATTATACTACCGAAATTTCAATATATGATATTTGTAGTGAATTAAATATTAATAAATGTTACTTTTGTAGTGTTTTTAAGAAAGAAACCGGCTCTACATTTATAAATTATTTAAATAATTATAAAATTGAAAAAAGCAAGGAATTACTAAAAAATCCTAATATCTCCTTGCTTGATGTTTCATTATCTGTTGGTTATAATAATCAAAGTTATTTTAGTACAGTGTTTAAAAAAATTACTTCAAAAACTCCGTTAGAATTCAGAGATGAATATTTAAAAAATAAAAAATAAAAAATAAAAAAAATTAACTACCTCCTAATTTACTGTATAGGAAGTAGTTAATTTTTTAGTTTTTACTTTTATTTCAAATCTATTATTTCCTTAATTTTAATCCCCATAAAATTATCTATGTTTTCATCTTTATAATACCAGTATACAAATCCAAAAGTTAAACAAATGATAATTGTAACCATTAATCCACCTTCCGGTCCAAAAGCACCACCATTTATTATATTATCACTAACATTTTTAATTTTATATAATCCTTGAACATCATTTCCACTTACTCCAAATCCCCAAATATATCCTTGAAAATAATTCCAAGTTATATGATATCCTATTGGCATCCAGATATTTTTAGATTTCATAAACATATAAGCAAACAATAAACCAACTAAAAACAAATTAATAAATGCCAAAACACTAATTCCATTATTAGCTAAATGCAACATTGCAAATATCAATGCAGGACCCACTAATACAACCCACTTACTCCTTGTTTGCTTTAATACACTCATTATATATCCTCTAGATAATATCTCCTCACCAAAACCTACAAAAACAAATGAAATTAACCCATAAATTAATGATAAACTTATATTGGGTTTGTTTATCGGATTTACAAATTCAACATTACCGAAACATATAATTCCTACTGCAACTATACTAATAGTGATAGCACCAACCCCTAAACCTACTAAAAATTCATTCCTACCTCTTTTAATAGATGTTACTCCCATTTCTCTTATTTTCTTTTTATCAAGCCATTTCCACACTATAATACATGAAATTATACTAACACAATTACTTAATACTACAGAAACTAAGAATATTAATTCACTATTTATTATAGAATCTATATTTCCTGTTAATAAATATTCTGTATTACCTGTAACACTTCCTATTATCGCCAAAACAATACCTAGAATTATCGATACAATAAAAGATAACCCATATGTTAATAGAAATACCAATAATATCTTCCAACCACTTCTTATCTCATTACTCTTATTCTTAAATAGCATATTAATTCCCCCTTTTTTATAATTATATAAAAATATTGCCTTATTATAAGTATTATCCTCTAAGCATTTCAATTTCTTTTCTTATATCATTTAAATTATTAAAACTTTTATAGCAGTTTCTTATTATTTCATTGTCAGGTTCTTTTAAATCAACAACATGAATCCCTGCCATTCCTGCATTAAATGCCGCTTTGATACCCGCACTAGAATCTTCAATTACGATACATTCATTAGGATTAACATTTAGCTTTTTTGCTGCTTTTAAAAATATATCAGGATTAGGTTTAGTTTCTTTTACATCATCTCTCGATACAATAACATCAAAAAACTTTTCTATATCAGCATATCTTAATTGTTTTAATGCTCTTTCCTTTGATGCCGAAGTTGCTAATGCAATCTTATAATTATTATTCTTTAAATAAGATAAAATTTCATAAGCACCTTGTTTTAAAGGAATTCCTTTATCTACGGCTTTTTCTAAATCTTCATCCTTTTCCCTATACATTTTATCTATTGGAAGTTCATTTCCATAATTATTTAGAAACACTTTTTTTACATTTTCCCTTCCTGTTCCTAAGACCTCAGCATAAACCTCCTTTTGTAGCTTATATCCATATTTCTCAAAGACTTTTGACCAAATCTCTAAATATACTAATTCAGTATCAAATATAACTCCATCCATATCAAATATTATAGACTTAATATTATTAATATCTATTTTCATCTAATTTTCCTCCATAAAAATCATATCTTAATACTTTGATTTTATAACTCTATTAATTATACCACAAATTAACATAATTAAATTTTCATATATTCTAATAAAAAAGAACCCACTCCTATCTTATATCTTGGAGCAGGTTCATATTTTATAATTTTGTTTACTAACTATATATATATATATCAGAAAATTCAATTTCTGTTTTTTGCTTTAATTTATTTGCTTTTAATTCAATAAATTCATCACTTTCTTTATCAAGCTCAAACCTTGGCAATTCTATAATGAATTTTGTTCCTTTATTTATTTCAGAAGTAACTTTAATTACTCCTTTATGAAGTTCTACAAATGATTTTGCAATAGTTAATCCAATTCCACAGCCTTCATTATTTCTTGTAAGACTATTATCAACTTGTACAAATTTATCAAACATCCTTTCTTTATCTTCAGAATTTATTCCGATTCCATTATCCTCAATAACAACTCTTAATAAATCTTCAGTAAATTCCAAATTTACTGTTATGACCCCACCCTCATTAGAAAATTTAATTGCGTTAGATAATAAATTTAAAATAGTTCTTTCAATTTTATTAGCATCCACTCTCATTATTACATCTTCTTCATTTGTATCAAATATTACACTTAATTTTTTATGTTCCGCATATGGTAAAATAGAATTTACCAAAGATTCTATGAAATTTACAATATTAATATGAACTAGATTTAATTTTATGTCTCCTAATTCAACTTTTCCAACATCTATAACATTATTTATTAACCTTACTAATCTAAAACAATTACTTTTTATTATAGCTAACTTATTCAAATCAGTTGTTTTATTTATTTCTAATAGCTTAATTGCAGATAATATTACATTAACAGGAGTCCTTACTTCGTGACTTATATTAGCAATAAAATGAGATTTTATTTTATTACCCTCTTCAGCTTCTTTCATAGCCTTCACTATCTTTTTTTCATACTTTCTTTTAGACAGTATATATTTAATTAAGATAAATACAATAAATATTAAAAAAACAATAAATTCAATAACTATTGATATTTCAAATTTATATTGCTCAATAATATCACTTGGATCATTTATTACTACTGAATCTTTAGGCAAGTTTTTTTTACTAATATTATATTTCCTTAACACATCATAATCAAATACATAACTATTTGCATTATCATTATCTATGAATATACTTAAAGGCTCTTCTCCCTGCAATAACTTTAAAACTATTCTTCCTGCCATTTCACCTTGCTTATAATGGTCAACTACTTTTCCTCCAATACTGCCTGTACCGATACCATACTCTAAAATATTATAAATTGGTACATCATTTGCGTATTCAGTAATTACTTTATTTACCTCTAAATAGCTTAAAGTTTTTCCATCTTTAAATTTACCAGGATACAATGAGATTATCGCAGTATTATCTTTAAACTCTGATAATATATCCTTAAATTCTTCTTGTGAAATATCTTTAGTAGTAATTACACTGAAGTCAAAATTTGAATATTCTTTTACTATATCAGGATAAAATTTATCACCTGCATCATTAACGAATACTATATTCTTCACATTAGGATGATTGCATTTTATTAATTCCAAGTTTTCCGAAATAGATTCCATCTCTCTAACCCCTGAAACCATATCATACTCAAACGCCTTTTCTAATAAATCCAATTTTTCCACACCTAAAAATGAAATTGGAATTCCCTTAAACAAATCATCCCTATATTTTAAAGCAAATTCTAAAGCTTCATCATCACCTGTAATAATAGCATCAAACCTATCATAATTTTCAATAGTATACTTAATTATATTATAAAAATTCTCTATACTTTTTTCACTTCTTATTAATTCTGAATCTAGATACTCAACTCTTAAGTTGACATTATTATTTAAGCCATCTTTTATCCCTGCTATTTGATCATCAAATGAAATAAAATTAAAATCATAAGAACTAATAAATAATATATTTAGCTTCTTATTAGTTGCACTTACATAATAAGTCTTAGATTCCATAGTTGTTAATACTACTATAAATAAAATTATTACGGCATAAATTACTTTTTCAATTTTCCCCATCTTTTTCCCCACATTCTTTAATATGTATCTAATACAATTATACTACCACTTATTCCTTTTTTGTACATATTATTTATACAACTTTTTAATTGTTTTTAATTTATTTAAATAATTTTTTCTTTTATTACTAAATATCTTCTTCCTTTATTTCAAGATTATTTTCTCTTAAGTATATATTTTATATATTCAAGCATTATTTCGCTCCTTATATTCTTCTTCATCTGCCAAAAATTCTCTTAATCTATTAGTAAATTTTATTAATGATTTTTTTCTCTCTAAATTCTCTATATTATTCAATTATTATACTTTTTACAATTTTATTTTTTACAACTTTTCACATTTTCTCGTATTCTTTACATATTATTTATTGAACATCCAAAAATAATGTAAAAATATTTGTCTTTATTTATTTTTACATTATTTTCTATTTATTATAGAATATGTATATAGTATTTTTTATATTTTTCACCAATTTTTCTTATCTATAATCTACATAATAATTTAAAAATTTGATGAATAGGAGGATAATTTATAGTTATGAGTTGTTGGACAGTATTAGGTATAACCCCTACTAAAAATATTGATAAAATTAAAGAGGCTTATTCTAACTTAAGTAATTCTAAAAATTGTAATAATCACAATATTGATTTTAAAACTTTAAAATCAGCATATAATAAAGCTTTATCTTTAGCCAAAGTATCAATCAGTGATTTAAATTTATCTTTATTAGGAAGTTCTAATTATGATATTTTATCAGCAGTAATCAACTCATCTATGGATAGTAAATCTATTGATACCATTGAAAAGTTTATTATTAAAGTTGATGAAATTTATACAAATCCTTTGCTCAGATTCAAACTTGAGCCTTGGATTAATTTATTGACTTCCGCGATTTTGGAAACTTCATCTTCTATTGATTCTTTAAATATAGAACTTATTAAATATTTAAATTCACATAAATATTTACCTAATAAAGTATATCAATTATTAAATTCTAAATTTAAATGGACAAGTAATAAGATTAAATTGAAAACAAAGCTTTCATCAAAATTAGTGGATTCTCTAATTAATTGCATAGAAAATCCACTTCCATTAACATATAACTATTTAGATGGCATAAATTCTGAAAAACTAGATGAATATCTTGAACTTAGAGAAAAAGCATATTTATCATTACAAAATAATAATTTAGATCCTGAAAAAAAATGTCTATTTGCTGCTTATTCAATATATACAAAAGATTTAGATTTAGTAAAAATTATAGGAACTTACTATTTAAATAGAAATGATAATCTTATGGCATTAAACTATTTTAGAGAAGCTATTAACATTAACAGTAATGATTTATACAGCCTTTCAAAATTCGGTCACTTACTAACCATAAACAATCAATATTCAAGTGCAATTTCTTATTTAGAGCGCTATATCAAGCTTCTTAGAAATTCTATTGATATTGAAGCAATTATAGATTTGGCTCATGCTTATCACTATTCTTATGAATTACAAAAAGCCAAAGACTTGTATGATTTATTACTTATTTTACGCCCTTGGGATCTATCAATAAGATTTGAATTAGAGAGTATTAAAAATAAAATTTCTGCTGATGATAGTTCAGATAATTTGACTATTCCAGTATATAAAAAGTACATTAATTCTTATATAGATCCTTTTAATTATAAGCTTAAAGAAATATATAAAAATTTTTCACTTAGGGTAAATGAGGAAAGTTGGAAAGAGTTATTATCTTTGCCTATTGCGTCAAACGAAGCGTTATTTTATTTATTCGAGCAACAAACTATAAAATTTATAACTACTAATAAAAATATTCCTAAAAACATTTATGATTTCTTAAATAATTACTTTAGGTGGACCTCAAGGCATAACGAATTATTGTCTATTTACCCATCTCTAAGGATTGATGTATTATTTAACAAACTATATTTTAATGAATCATTAAGCTACGATTCATTAAAAAATATTAAATCTGATAATTTAGAAGAATATATTGAGTTACGCTCCTTAGCTTACGACTCAGTTTGTTCTGATTCTAAAAATGCTGAAAAATATTTAAATGCTGCTTTAAATTTATTTAACGGTGATTTTGAGTTATACAAAATATATGGTCAATATTGTTTAAATAATAACTTATATGATGAAGCAATCAAATACTACAAGCTTGCTCTTTCATTTAAAGAAGATGATTATTATTCTATATGTAGTTTAGCCTTATTATTAACTAAAATTGAAAATTATAAAGAAGCACTTATTTATTTAAATAAAAGTGTAAATACTCCAGCTGGTAGTTTATTATTAGATAATGAAGACTTCTTAACTAAATATGCAATAAGCTTTTACTATACTGGTAATTTAATTAACGCAAAAAAATATTTTAAAAAATTAGGCAAACTTAATTCAAATTTAAAATTTGTTAATATATATTTAAAAAATATTAATGATAGGTTGTCAGGCAAGAAAAGATCTATTATTCCTATAAGTGTCATTGAAAATCCTGAAAGTTACTCCTTATCATTAAGTAGTAAAACCAAGGATAAACTAGTAAATTTTATTACTAAATTTAAACATGGTTTCGTAAGCTAATAAAATTAGATTTATTTAAATAATTAATGCAGCTACTTTTTAATATCTAAGATAGCTGCATTTTATTATTTTATAATCTCTTAATTTGTTATTTTAATAACACTAGCCTTTTTAAATTATCCGTTATTTTAGTTTATAGGAATTATTACTTTATTTTCAAAAATATTTTCATCATTATTCATATAAATAACTCCATTATATTTATTTACAGTACTTATTACTCTATGTATTCCTAATCCGTGAATATTTCCTTCTTTTGTTGTTATGTAATTTTCATTGATTTTTTTTATCTTTCCATCAAAAGTATTTTTAATTTTAAAAACAATGGCTTTGTTTTAAAATAGTGTTGAAATTAGCATAACATAATAGGATGTCCATTTGGACATCCTATTTGAATCGCAATAATTTAAAATTGTTCGCTAAATCAACTCTACAAATTGGAAGTTATTCCATTTTCCATGCTCCGCCTTTGCTCTCGTAATAGTTTTGCAATGCATGGACTACTTCTGGAATAGTTTTTAAGGAATTAATATCTATTTCCTCATAAACTGTTTCGTCACCCTCAATTTCTAATATTTTACCGTCATCCCTCATTTTTATGTAAAACACCTCAGTTTCACTGCCTAATTCGCAAGTTATAGTAGATTCCATTGTAATACTTTGAGAAGTCGTTGGGAACAGTATGAAGCCGATTAACGCAACAACGATTAATACAAACACAAATATACATTTCTTATCTACTTTCTTAAATAGCACCACGAACATAATGAGAAGAAATATAATACCCAAAATGCTGTTTGCTAAATTTGTCTGCGAATAGTAGAACTTCATGCAGTTGTTAATCGTATCAACTAACATCCCCGCAACAGGAAGTGCATACAACACACTACCCCAAACTGTCTTTTTGTTCCAATAGAACAAGACATAAGCTACAAGTCCGCAAAAAACAGCTATACCAATCCAGTGGAATAGATGGTTCCATTGGAGAAACTTATCAACTGTTACATTTGGGGTGAAAAAATCAATGATACCTTGTAACAAATAATAACTGATACACATACTGGATAAATATGAGAAGGTATTTATCATTGCATTTTTATTTGAAGAACTAAAGTAAATCACAAATGTTGTTGAGAATATCCAAAAGCCAAAAGAGCTTGCAATAGAACTCCAACCCCATAAATCATCATTAGGATAAAAATTCAATAATTCAGTAATCAGACCAATAATTGCACCAAAACATATTACCTCTATATATGATTTTTTCGCATACTTAGATTTCATGTCTTTCCTCCTTTCAAATTAAATACAATTGTTCATCAATCATTATATTTATTGTACACTAAAAATAGTAAAATTAAAACAAATTTTACCTTTATACATATATTGGTCTTCTAATCTTAAAATCCTTTATTAAAGATACAGAATGTGTTGAATTAGCATGAATAAAGAACTTTTTAGGTTTATTCCTTTCCATTTCTGTTTTAAATAATTGGGTCCATTTATACCAAAATAGGTAGTTTGTTAGGAACTTGGTTGAAACACCATTAAACTTTCTTATCCATCTTTTTAAGCTACTATGAAAAGTATTGACTCTTTGAATATTATAAATATCCACAGTTTTTCTCCCGCCCCTAATTTGATGTAATTCAAAATTATGTTGAGCCGCAAATGGGATATAACTCCTATGTTTATCAGTACATAAAATAGAATTTTCTTCAACAACCTCTGATAAAGCCCTATTTATATCAGTATAGTTAGGTCTGCCATCACATATTAAACCAGTATATATAT
>NZ_JBCOAB010000034.1:0-36542 GCF_040227035.1 Clostridium sp. RTP31139st1_H3_RTP31139_211217 | reverse complement strand
TTAACATGAACGTACCCGTATGGGTTATTTTTTTTGCAATTAATTAGTGTTGCACTTGATATTGTAATTTATCATTTTTATAAATCAAAATGAAACTAAGAATTTTTTATTGAAGTACCCGTGAATAAAATACTATTCTAACATTTAACTTTAGATATAATAATTTTTAAAGAAATAAGGTTAGCATTCCTTTTAATACTAACCTTAATACTTCATTCAACGTATATATAATTTTCTACTATCTTTTTAATACTTTAACACCATATTTATTTAACTTTAATTCCCCACTAACTTCTTCATTTGTAAGCATATCAACATACTTATTATCATCTAAAACAACAGTGTTATTTTCTTCACTAAAATTCATAACAAATACATAATCATTTTCACCATCAGTTCTCATTTGAGCTGTTACTCCAATAGGTAATTCAGTATTAATTACAGGTTTAATTTCTAAGTCATTTATTATTTTAGTAAAGAACTCAGTATCAAAATCATTATTAGTTCTTGCTGCTATATAATAAGCCTTACCATTTCCATAATTGTTTACTGTTAATGCAGGCATTCCAGCATAATAATCATTTTTATAAGTTGCTAATACTTCTGCAGTTTCAGCATGAATTACATCACAATAATCTCTTAATTTATAACTTCCTTTAGCACCTAACTCATTACTATCTTTAAACTCTAAATAATTTACATCTGAATCATACAATGTGTCAATTTCTTCAGCCCAAATTCCTGTAACTTCTCTTAGTGGTCCTGGGAATCCCCCTAAGAAGCATAAATCATTTTCATCAACTAATCCACTGAAATAAGTTGTAACTAAAGTACCACCATCTTTAACAAACTCTGTTATTCTTTCAGCAACACCTGGTCTTATCATATATAACATTGGTGCCACAAGCAATTTATACTTAGAAAAATCACACTCCATATTAACTACATCTACAGGAATTCCTTTTCTCCAAAACACCTTATAATAATCTTCAACAGCTTCAAAGTATCCCTTATTATCATTTTTAAGTGCTTGGCAATCATCTATTGCCCATCTATTTTCCCAATCATAAATTATAGCTACTTCTGGTTCTACACTAGTTCCAAGTATTTCAGTTAATTTTTCTAATGTTTCCCCTACTTCTGTAACTTCTCTAAATACCCTAGTATTTTCATGTCCACAATGATCTACTACTGCTCCATGGAATTTTTCAGATGCTCCTCTTCCTTTTCTCCATTGGAAGTATTGAACTGAATCTGCTCCATGTGCCACACCTTGAAGTGATGATAATAAATGCATTCCTGGTCTCTTAGTTTTATTTACCTTATGCCAGTTAACTAAGCTTGGAGTACTTTCCATTATTAAAAATGGTTGTCCGCCCTTTAATGTTCTATATACATCATGTACAAAACTAACATTAGCTGCAGTATCATATGTCTTTTCAAAATTATTATGCCATGCTGGATAATCATCCCATGATACAACATCCACTTCTTTAGCAAACTTCCAATAATCTAATCCATTAAATAAACTCATTCTTGGATAATCACCCATGAAATTAGTTGTAACAGGTATATTAGGTGTTATTTCTCTAATTGGTGCTATTTCATTTTTATAGAAATCTATAGTTTGATCTGTAGCAAATCTCTTCCAATCAAGATTATGTCCATGAACAAACTCTTCACCATGATGTGCTGGACTTTCTATTTGTGACCAACTAGTAAATTTATGACTCCAAAATCCTGTCCACCATGCTTTATTTAATTTTTCTAAATCATTTTCATATTTAACTTTTAACCATTCTCTAAAAGCTTCTTGGCAAAGATTACAATGACACTCTCCACCATACTCATTAGATACATGCCACATTATAAGTGCAGGATGATCTTTATATCTTTCTGCTAATATTCTATTAATTTCTGAAGTCTTTTCTCTATATATTGGTGAAGTAAAGCAGTGATTATGTCTTTGTCCATGAAGTATTCTCCTTCTATCTGACCAAACACGTAAAACTTCTGGATATTTTTCTGACATCCAAGCTGGTCTTGCTCCACTTGGAGTAGATAAAATTACATGAACCCCTGCCGCGGCCATATCATCCATAACTTTATCAAGCCATTCAAAAGTATACTTACCTTCTTCGGGCTCTATTGCGCTCCACCCAAAAATATTTATAGACACACAATTACAATGTGCTAATTTCAATAATCTTACATCTTCCTTTAATATCTCAGGATAATCTAACCATTGATCTGGATTATAATCTCCTCCGTGTAAAAAACCTTTAACCTTTTCATTAACAGGTTTAAATTTTTTAATCATTTTATATTCCTCCAATACCGCTTAATTATTGCATACTTCTTCTTATCTAAAATTTTGATATTTTTAAATTAATCTTATTTTCTACAAATTCTCACTTTCCATATATTTGATTGCACTAATTTCTCTTACTTTTTATATCTCTTTATTAAAAATGGCAGATGACTATAATTTTTATAAATCTTAATCATCTGCCTATTTTAAACTGGAAACACGCTACTTACTTATGCTCGTAGGTGTAGCTTTGCCCATAATAATTACTATGAGCATTACTAATAGTGAGAAGGCTATTTTAA
Source organism: Clostridium sp. RTP31139st1_H3_RTP31139_211217 (assembly GCF_040227035.1). NCBI lineage: Bacteria > Bacillati > Bacillota > Clostridia > Eubacteriales > Clostridiaceae > Clostridium > Clostridium sp. RTP31139st1_H3_RTP31139_211217. The sequence continues at coordinate 33,929 of NZ_JBCOAB010000034.1, read as the reverse complement.
ATGAGACACACAGTGTAACTTCAATTAACTAAATCAAAGATTTAGAATCTTTATATGAAACACACTACTCACGTTGTTCGTAGGTGTAACTTCGATTAACTAAATCAAAGATTTAGAATCTTAGTTATATGATTTAACAAATTCTGTGGCTTGTTTTTGACATTCTTCTAATATCTTATCAAATCCAGCTTGTGTTAATTTTTCTCTAAACTCTTTAACACCAGCTTCTACATCATCAACCATTCCTAAATCTAGAGGTACTCCATATTGAGTAATAACATTACCTACTGCTGCCATTTCATTTTTAACATTAGAATCATCAAATGAAAATGCAGCTAAAGGATTAGAAACTGTATAATTGTCACTCCACTTAGTGATAGTTTCTTGAACTATTTCTGGTTCAGTAGATGAAGTACGAGCAAATTTAGTAGTATACCATCCCCACGGACAAACTTCACCTGCTGGGAATGCATCACTTCCTTCTAAAGAAGTATATTCACCTTCAGCTGAATTTTCCCAATGCTCACCTTCAATACCATACCAAGTTAAGTTATTAATTTCTTCGTCATATCTTAATAATTCAATTGCCATTAAAGCTCTTTCAGGATTTTTTGAATTAGCATTTATTGCAATACCATTGTTTGTATAAGGTTGAACAACTCTGTTAACTCCTTCACTTAAATCAAGTAATGTTGCATTCCAATCTGGATTAGCTGCATTCATTTCAACAGTTCTATTTGCTACAGTACTAAGATTCCAAGTCATTATTGCAGTTTTTCCTGCTACGAAATCTTCATCTCTAGTAGCTTGGCTTGAAATTGAATCTGCTGCCCAATAACCCTTATCAGCAAATTCCTTCATTTTCGTTACATATTCCATATATTCTGGAGTATCAACAAAGGCAAATACTTCTCCTGATGTATCATTAACATCATATCCAATCGATGGTGTTGGAGCTCCACTAACAGTTGAGAATCCATATCTTTCAATCATATATGGCCATTGTAAATTTTGTCCCCCACCATTAGCCATAACCTTAATTCCATTTCCTGATTCACCTTGTGCTACAGCATCCATAAATGCTTCAAGTTCATCATAACTTGTAATTGATTCAAATCCATATTTGCTTGCTAAATCTCCTCTATAAGCAAATACGTTTGTACCATATTCATTTCTATCATTTGGAACCATATATACTTTCCCATCAATTTTTGCTTGATTCCATGCATCTGCTGGTTCATTAGCATAAATTTGTGGAGCATATTCCTTTAATAAGTCATCTGTTAACTCTAAGAATCCATTTTTAGTTGCAACTTGGCTATAATATCCCCACCCTGCAGCTGTGAATATTAAATCAAAATCTTCACCTGATTGGAATAATAGTTGATACTTAGTTGTCATATCTGACCAAGGAATAAAATTCACTTCTAAAGTTGCATTTATTTCTTCCTTCATCTTTTCGTTAACCTTTGCATAAACCTCATCAAAATCTGCTGGTTTATCTCCTATTAAGTACATTTTCAATTTAACTTCTTTTAATTCTGAAGAATTTGATGCTACACTTTTATCATCGGATCCTTTTGACCCACATCCTACCATAAATGAACTTAACATAAGCACGCTTAAACCTATAGCTGCTAATTTTTTTATTGACCTTCTTATCATTTTAAAATCCCCCTCATAACTCATTTATAAATAAACCCTTTTGGTATTTATCCTTTTTGTATTTTTTATTAATCTTTATCCTTTAACCGCTCCTATAGTTACACCACTAACAAAGTATTTTTGAATAAATGGATAGACTAATATAATTGGTCCAGTTACTATAATTGTTAATGCCATCTTTAAAGACTCACTTGGCATATTTATTGTAGAACCTAATGAAGTTCCACCACCAGCTTGTGCTAGTATTGTTTTATATGCTTCGATATTGTTTACAATCTTATATAAATAATATTGTAATGAATATAAATTTTCATTATTTATAAATAACATTGAATTATACCAGTCATTCCAATATCCTAATGCAATAAACATTCCTATAGTTGCAAGTGCTGGTTTGACTAATGGTAATATTACCTTCATAAATATAGTAAAGTCTCCTGCCCCATCTATTTTAGCTGATTCTGTTAATGCTTGTGGAATTCCACTCATATAGCTTTTCATAATAATTATATTGAAAACACTTAACAATGGTGGTAACAATAAAGATAAATAGCTATCCTTTAAACCTAAATATTTTACCATTAAAATATACCATGGAACTAATCCACCACTAAATAATGTTGTAAAGTAGAAGAAAAATGATACTTTATTTCTCCACTTAAAGTCCTTTCTTTGTAATACATATGCTGTCATCGCTACTATAAATAATCCAATTGCTGTACCAATTACAGTTAAACTTGCTGTTACTCCATATGCCCTAAGTATTGCCATTGGTTCCTTTAATGCAGTTTTATATGCTTCTAATGACAATTCCTTTGGGAAGAAAGAGAAACCATTTGCAATGATTTCTTTTTCTGCAGTGAAAGATCCAACTACAACCATTAAAAATGGTATTAAACATATTATTGCTACTAGTGCAATTAGTGTATAACTTAAAATATTAAATACTTTTATATCTTTTGACTTCTTCATATTTTACCTCCTAGAATAATGAGTAATCTGGATCATATTTCTTAACTAAGAAATTAGTAAATACTATTGTTATAAAGCAAAATACTGATTGATATAATCCAGCAGCTGCTGACATTCCAACTTCTCCTGATTGAATAAGAGACCTAAATGTGAATGTATCTATAACATCTGTTGCATTAAATAATGGTCCATTATTACCTACAAGTTGATAAAACATTTGGAAATCTCCTCTAAAGATATTTCCCACTGCTAATAATGTTAATATTATTAAAGTCGGTACCAAACAAGGAATTGTTACTTTGAAAATTCTTTGGAATATATTTGCTCCATCAATTTGAGCTGCTTCATATATTTCTGTATCAATTCCCATTATTGCTGCTAGATATAGCACTGTTCCATATCCAACATTTTTCCATGCTGAGAAAAATACTAATATAAATGGCCAAACCCATGTTGTTCCATAGAAATTAATTTTCTCTCCTCCAAGCTTTGCAATTAATGTATTAATTGTTCCATGCTCAACATTTAAAAAATTGTAAGCAATCATTCCAACAACAACCCATGAAATAAAATATGGTAAAAACATTGCTGTTTGTGTAATCTTTTTAAAGAACTTTCCACCAATTTCTGAAATTAATATCGCAAGCCCCATTTGAAGAACTGTATTAATAACAATAAACAATACATTATAAAATATAGTGTTTCTGGTTACAGTCCAAGCTTGTCCTGAAATAAAGAAATATTTAAAATTGTCAAATCCAACCCATGGACTTCCAAAAATACCATCTCTAAAATTATAATTCTTAAATGCAACAATTGAACCTGTCATAGGCAAATAACTAAATAGTAAGAAATAAGTAACTGCTGGTACAAGCATCAGTAATAATATCCTATTTCTTTTAAATTGCCTTACAAAAGAAGATTCCTCATACAAAGTATTTTCCTTATTTTTGTTTTTCGAAAAAAATCCATTTTTAATTTTTTTGCTATCTAACCCTTTCTCCATATATATCCCCCTTATAAGTTATCGTTTTCATCAACTGATATAATGATAACATCTACATAAGTAATATTTATTGGTAAAATAATTAGATACTAGTAAAATATTATTATCTTTTTTATTTTGACTTACCATTTATTATAATCTTAAATAAAACCAAATTGAATAATTTTTGTATTTTATGTTTATTGTTGAATAAATTCTAACAATAATGGTATAATTTTAACATATTTGATATAGGGGGTATATATATGGTCAAACTTTTAATTGCAGATGATGAAAGTTTTACACGTCAGGGTATATTAGAAACAATTCCATGGAAGGCTTTAAATATCAGTGAAGTACGAGAAGCATATGATGGTCAAAATGCATTAGAAATTATAAAAGATTTTGAACCAGATATTTTATTAACCGATGTAAGAATGCCTCGTTTAAATGGTATAGAATTATCTTTTAAGGTTAGAGAATTATATCCTAATTGTTCTATTATATTTATGAGTGGTTTTTCAGATAAAGAATATTTAAAATCAGCTATTCACCTTAAAGCAATAAGCTATGTAGAAAAGCCTATTGATTTAGATGAATTAGAAATTTCAATTAGAAATGCTGTCACAGAAGCTCAAAAATCAAAAATAATATATAAAAACATTAAAGATAATATAGTGTTAGATTTAATTAATTCAATTACTAATGATGAAATAAATTTACTTTTATCTTCTCATTATAATTCTGACTACTACTTGTCATTATTGGACAAGCCTTCTGTAATCGTTTGTTTGAATTTAATTAATTGTATTAATATTGATCAAAACTTAATTATTTCTAATTTACAAAACTTAATTTCTATTTACAATATGGAATCTTTGATATCGTTTATTAATAAAAAACAAATTATTATTAATTTATTTCTTAAAAATACTATAAAATCATTAATATCTAATTCTGAATTTAATTCATTGCTATTTTCGGTTAGTGAATATATAAATAACTTTACACCTTTAAACTTCTGTATAGGAAATATTTTCAACAATATATATGATATTAAAAATGCTTATACTGATATTATTAAAATAGTTAACTCTGCATTCTTTTATAATCATAATTCCGTAATTTATTTAGAAAATTTTAATCCTAAAATTTATGTACTTAATAATGATATCTATGATGATTTTCAAAAATATTTAGTTAATGAAGATAAGTCTAGTTTACTTTTATTAACTAAAGAATTAACAAATGAAATTAAAAATTATCCAAGCACCTCTATAAGTTATGTAAAGGATATCTATTATAATTTACTGCTAAAACTTATTAACTTTTCAAATGATAGAAAAATTGATATCTCAACTCATATAGATAGTAACAGTCTATTTGAAGATATATTGCAACTGAATACTATCTTTGAAATTAATAGTTACCTTATAGATAAAATAAATAATTTCTTTAAATTATTAGAAGAAAAAAATAACAATAATAAACCTATATTAAACATTTTAAAATTTATCCATGAAAACTATGCTGATGTTAATCTTTCCCTAGAGGAAATAAGTAAAAATATATTTTTAACACCAGCACATATATGCGTAATTTTTAAAGATCATACTAATACTACTGTAAATAAATATATCACTGAATATAGATTAGACAAGGCAAAAACTTTATTACAAGACCCTTCAATAAAAATGAATGAAATTGCTTCAAGTGTTGGCTATAGAGATGGCAATTATTTTGCTAAGATCTTCAAAAAGGAAGTCGGCTATAGCCCCTCTGAATATAGGCGTAAATTCACATAATGAAAGATTATATTATAAATAAAATTACTTTTTTTAGGAAACTAAATTTAATACAAAAATTTCTATTAACTTATTGTATTTTAATATTAGTTCCTTTAACAGCTTTATTTGGATACTCTTATGCTAAAATGTCCAATATCATTGAAAGTAATTTATTAAATTCTACTGAAAAGGCCTTTGAACAATCTGTTGATTTTATAACTTATAAACTATATAGAATCTTTGATATTTCTAATACATTAGCTATTGATGAAAACATTGTAACAATACTTAGGAATGATCCTGATAATTATTTACTATCTGACCAAATAAGTCATTTATCATATTTAAGATTATTTCTTTCATCATACGAAGATGAATCTGAAGTTTCTAATGTAAGTTTATATGTTAATGATAATTTTATTTACAAGAATGATAATAAAAATATTTTTAGTATGAATATATTAGATGGTACTAAAGCTATAAATTCAATAAATAGTACTAATGCCCGATTTATTTGGGGACCTAGTTCTTATTTTACTACTTATAATCCACTACCATCTGATACACTCTCACTTTTTAAAACTATAAAAAGCCCTGATAATTTTGCTGAAAATATAGGTTATTTAAAGCTTACCTTTAAAAAATCTCTAATTAGCGATATTATCAATAAAATTAATTCTGTACCTAATACTGTTAGCTATATAATTAATTCTGAAGGAATCATAATTTGTTCATCCGAAGAAAAAAATCAAAATATTGAATATATAACTGATATAAATCAAATTCAAGATTTTGCAAATATAAATAATAAGTTTTCCACTACTAAAGTTAATAATTCAAAAATTTATGTTAAATCGTCTTTAATAGATAAAACAGATTGGTATTTGGTAACCTTATTACCAGAATCAAGTATTATTGCTGCTATAAATTCTCAAAGAATCTATCTTTTCATTATAGTAGTTATTTGTGGTGGAACTTCTATAGCTTTAGCTTTTTATTTCATAAAATATATAAATAAAAGATTAAATAAAGTAGTTAAAGGGATGCGTTGTGTTCAATCCGGTGACTTTAGTCATTATATTGATCATAATGATAATGATGAATTAGGAGAATTAATTGATAGTTACAATTATATGATTGGTAAAATGTCTATATTAATTGATGAACAATACAAACTTGGTAAGAGTGTAAAAAATGCTGAATTAAAGGCTTTACAATCTCAGATTAATCCTCATTTTTTATATAACACCCTAGATATGATTAATTGGATGTCATATAAAAAAATGAACTCTGAAATTAGCCATGCAGTTAAAAATTTAGCTAAATTTTATAAGCTTTCTTTAAACAAGGGTAAGGACTTAGTTCCTATAAAAGATGAGCTACAGCATGCAACATTATTTGTAAACATTCAAAATATGAGATATAACAATAGAATTTCATTAAAAATTAATGTTGATGAAGCTATTAATGATTATTTAATTCCAAAGATTACTTTACAACCTATTATTGAAAATTCTATTAATTATGGAATTCTGGGTAAAGGTGAGGGAACTGGCACTATTTCTATACTAGGATATTCTATTAACTCAGATGTGATTCTAACAATTTCTGATGATGGTATAGGAATGACTGAAGATAAACTTAAAGAACTAATCGATAATAAGCTTACCTCTTCAAAAGGTAGTGGTTATGGCTTAAAAAATATCAACAAAAGAATTAAACTGTTATATGGTGATAATTATGGCCTTTCATTTAAAAGTGTTTATAATTATGGTACTACAGTCATTATTAAAATTCCACCAATTAAAGAAATAGAAAAAAATGATTAAAATATGAGGTATTAAACTATGGGTAAACAAAAAGAATTTTATGACAAACCACTTTTTTCAATTATTAATTATATAACTTGGCTTTTATTAGGAGGACTTTATTTTATTCTCCTTAATATACCACTTATATTTTTTTATACACTAACATCATATAATGCTAGTCTATTTAGTATAGCTTTATTATTTATTTGCTTAATTCCATTTGGACCAGCTTTAGGCGCTTTATACTCTACAATGGCTGAAATAGTTAGAGAAAAAGATATTTCATTCACCTCTTACTTTTTTAACTCTTATAAAACTCAATTTAAGTCTAACTTTAAATTATGGTTTGTAGAATTATTATTATTAACTATCTTCTTTGTAGATTTTCAGTATTTTTATTTAAATATGTCTTCAAGTGGACTTCATATAATATTTTTAATATTAGGAATTTTTGTATTAATATTAGGTCTTTATGCATTTCCTATTAATTGTAGATTTCATATGAAATTAAGAGATATTGTTGCATTATCTTTTTACTATTCAATAAAGAAATTCTATATAACTTTATTAAAAATAATTGTTACATTAATAGCACTTTTCCTTGTTGCTAAAATACATGCTCTGTTAGTACTATTTATACCAAGTATACTTTGTTTTATATTAACAATTTATGATAAACCTATATTATTAGAGCTTGAAAAGAAATCATCAGTTGGAACTTTATCAGCTTCTAATTAAATGTAATATCTTCAACAAACTTTATATTGAATAAATAAAAAGTAATAACTCTGATAGAAAACTTTTAGTTTTCTATCAGAGTTATTACTTTTATCTTTTATTTATCCATTATTTATTATTTCCTGTAACAAGTCTGGATAATCGGTAAATACTCCACTTACTCCTGCTGAAATTAATTTTCTCATTAAGATTGGACTATTCACAGTATAAATATTTACATCTATATTATTTTCTTTAGCTTCTTTAATAAGCGCTTCTGATACTAATCTAATATCTGGGTGAATTGCATTTGCACCAAAATCCTTAGCATAATTAACTACATCTTTTATAGGCTGATAATATAATAATCCTGTTTTAAACTCACTATCAATTTCTCTAGAAATTTTTATAGACTCATGATTAAAGCTAGATAATATTACTCTATTCTTTAACTCATACTTGTTAACTAAATCTATTACATCTTTTTCAATTCCCTCATAATGTATTTCATCAGTTTTAAGTTCTATATTTAATATTACCCTAGAAGCTTTAACTAACTCTAAAACCTCTTCTAAAGTAGGAATTCTACACTCTAAGTTATCTTCAAAATTCTTATTTCTACACTTAAAACCCTTAAGTTCTTTAAGGGTATAATCCTTTACTAACCCTTTTCCTATAAATGTTCTTTCAATATCTTCATCATGTATTACAACAAGTTTATTGTCTTTACTCTTATGAACATCAATTTCTAAACCAGTTGCTCCTGTTTTTATGCCTTCTTTTATTGATAATATAGTGTTTTCAGGATAATACTTACTTGCCCCTCTATGTGCAAAATTTATCATACAACTTCACCTCAAAATATTTATATTATTTTTAATGCTTTTAATGCATTATACACACCATGATCATTAATATTATCAGTTACTAAATCTGCTCTCTTTTTTAATTCATCGCATCCATTTCCCATTGCAACTGAATAATCTACTTCCTCAAACATTTCTAAATCATTAAAACCGTCTCCAAAAGCATAATACTTAATATTTTTATCATTAATGCTATTTCTAATATATTTAATTGCACTTCCTTTATTACATTCACTATTAAATATATCATATCCTTCTTTTATATCTACTAATTCAACAAACTTAAATATACTATATTTTTTCATAATTTTAGAAATATCTTTACTTTTTATATTTGCATTTATTTGAAAAACCTCGTATTTGCTTATATTTTTTAATACTACATCTTCTAATTTTTCTATTTTCATATTATACTTCATTGAAAATTCCTTAACCCACTGATATTCTGTTTTCCCAACACTTTTATCTAACATGTGTAAACAATATGGTATATCATTTTCTTCAAAATATTGTACTATATCTTGTACGCTCTCTTGCTTCATATACTTTTTATAGATAACCTTATCCTTTACAGTAATTAATGATCCATTAGCGCTTACTATAGTATTAAACATTTTATAGAGATTTTCCTGCTTTACCATAGCTAAAGATCTACCAGTTGCTATAGCTACATTAACTCCATTATTTTTACACATATTTATTGCTTTAATAGTATGATCACTTATAATATTTTTTTCTCTACAAACTAATGTATTGTCTACATCAAAAAAAATAGTTTTTTTCATCTTTTCCTCCCTTGATGATTTGCTTCATTATATTTTTTAATTATTTGACTTATTATACTTTTCTAATGCACTATTAATTGTTTTTGCCATATTATCTACTGCATTTTGCGCTGTTATTTCATTATTTAGTACTTTTTCTATATTTTCTTCTATAGCTGCTCTTGCTTCTGGGAATACTCCTAAAACAGCACCTGATTTATTATTATTTTCTCTTAATTGCTCTATTGCTGTTTTAAATTCTGGATTTGCTTCTAAATATTCAACCATTTCTGGTAATTCATAAGCATCTGTTGAAACTGAGAAATATCCTGTTGCTTGTGCCCATTTAACTTGTGATTCAGCTGATACCATAAACTTTATAAATTCAAAAGCAGCATCTTCCTTTTCATCATCCCCCTTATCCATTATCCATAAAGATGCTCCTCCAACTGATACTCCACCTTCATCACCTTCTAAAACAGCTGGGAAATATGCTGTTCCTAATTCAAAGCTATCACCTATCTTGCTCTTTAAATCACCTAAATTAGCAGTTGAAGCAACTATCATTGCAGCGTTTCCTGATGAAAATGCATCTAATGTATTTTGACCATCTCTACCAAAGTTTCCAACAACACCAGAGTTAACAAGTGACTTCCATCCCTCTACTATGTTTAATGCTCCATCATTATTATCAAATACAACCTCTGTTGCATCTCCTTCTCTTCCATTTCCCTCATTAGCATAATCTAATTCTTGCTTTATTAAGAATTGCTCAAAAAACCATCCATATATTTGCATTGCATATCCATATCTTGAAACTTGATTTCCATCTTTAATTGCTAATTTATTAGCAACATCTATTATTTCATTAAAATTCGTTGGAATATCATCCTCTGTTAAACCAGCCTCTACAAATGCGGTCTTATTATAAAATAAAATAGGAGTTGAACTATTAAATGGCATTGAATATAACTTACCATCTATAGTATAGTAATCTAATATATTTTTTTCTAAAGAAGCTGTATCATAACCGTTCTTATCTATCATATCTTGCATTGGTATAGCATATTCACTATCAATCATCCACTTAGTTCCGATATCATATAATTGCATAACATCTGGTCCTGAATTACTTAATGCTGAACTTTTAAGTTTATTTATAGAATCATCATAACTTCCTTGATATTCGGCAACTACTGTAATTTCATCTTGTGAATTATTAAATTCTTCAACTAATGAATTTATAGCTTCTCCACCTTTTCCTCCCATAGAGTGCCAAAAAGTTATTTCAGTATTTTCCCCTGTTTTATTACTTCCTACTGAATTATTTGAACACCCAGCTAATGTCGTAACCCCTAAAATTGTACTTACCGTTATTGCTAATAATCTTCTTTTCATTCCCTTTTCCTCACTTTTTTAAATTTTTAATTTACTTTTTATCCTTTAACTGCTCCTGCCGTCATACCTTTTACTAGTTGCTTTTGACCTAATATAAATATAAATACTGAAGGTATTAAAATTAATATTGCCCCTGCTAGTACTACCCCATAACTACTTCCTTCTGAGTATTGAAGCATACTTATTCCTATTTGAACTGTTCTGTTATTTCCATTATTTATTGTTAATAGTGGCCATAAATATTGATTCCATGTATTAATGAATACATATATTGATAATGATGCTATTGCTGGCTTAGACACTGGTATTAAAATCTTAAATAAGAATTTTAAATTGCTACACCCATCAATTTTAGCTGCTTCTCTTATTTCCTTTGGTAATGTTAAATAAAACTGTCTCATCAAGAAAATTCCCATAGCTGATGTTAAAAATGGCACTATAAGAACTTGTAAACTATCATTCCACCCCCATGAACTTACAGTTAAGAAGTTTGATATAACTGTAGTTTCTGCTGGTATCATCATTGTTGATAAAACCATTAAAAACAATAAATTTTTTCCTTTAAAATCATAAAATGCAAATGCATACGATGCTAAACTTGCAGTTATAACTTGTCCTACTGTTACACATACAGAAACAATAAAACTATTAGTTATAAATTTTAAAAGAGGTACTGTGTTTAATGCAGCTTTAAAATTATCTAAAGTTAATTTACCTGGAATAATTTTATGAGGATACTGTGTCATTTCAGTTTGACTCATAAAGCTTAAACTTAATGCATATAAAAGTGGAAAAATAATTAGTAATCCAACAACTATACTTAATACAGTTAATATAATTTTATTTCTTTTTCGTTTACTCATTATTGATAATGTACCCCTTTCTTTTCAAACTTAAATTGTAACAATGTCACTATCATCATTATTACAAATAATATAAGTGCTTGAGCGCATGCCATTTCAAATCTTCCATTGAAAAATGCTTCTCTATAAATAGAATGAACAAGCACATTAGTTGAATCTCCAGGTCCACCTTGTGTTAGTAACTTTATTTGTCCAAAGGCTTGGAATGCATTTATTAAATTCATAAATACAACTAAAAACATTTGTGGAGATACCATAGGTATTATTATCTTCTTAACTTTTGTTAAATAACTTGCCCCATCTATAGATGCACTTTCTATAAGCTCAGTTGGTATATTTCTTAATCCTGTTAATAAGAATATAAAGTTTAATCCTATATTTAACCAAACAGTTACCATTGTAACTGAAATTAGAGCAAACTTTGAATCTGTTAACCATCCAATTTGTGTACCTAAAACATGATTAAGTATTCCATTTGTAGGATGAAAAATCATTGTCCAGATTACAGCTGCTGGCGCAGATGCTATTGCCATTGGTAATGAAAACATAAGTTCAAAAATTCTATTTCCTCTTAATTTATTATTTGCTAATAAAGCTAGTAAAAATCCAATAATTACAGATGGAGCTGCCACCATTAAAACAAATTTAAATGTTACAACTATTGAGTTATAGAATTCCGGTGAAGTTAAAATTTCTTTAAAGTTTTCCAATCCAACGAATTCCTTAATTTCTCCTCTTATATTAGTAGTAGACATACTCATTATTATTGTTTTTATAAATGGATAAAATACAAATAACCCAAATATAATAAATGCAGGTATTAAATAAAAATAAGGTTCCATTTTACTTTTTAATACCCTTCTATTTTTTAATGATACTCTTTTACTAATATTATTTTCATTTATATCCTTTAACTTTAGATATTGTTCCGCCATGTTTTTCCCCCTTAACTTTTATTTCCTTAATCAGAATACTTAAGCAACATTAAGTAAGTATTAGAAAATAGTTAAGTTAATTTAACAATTTATTCCTTTTTGTTAAATTAACTTAACTATCTCCAAATTAATTTTAAGTACACCTTAAAATATAAATTTCTTTATTTACACACAAAAAAAGGTTGTTCTTTTCGAACAACCTAAATAAATACTTTACTTAATCATTTTCTTTGCTCCATTATATGTTGCAATAAAATATCCTCCATAAACTACAACTAACACTATAGCTGTAAATAAGATATAATATTGAATATTTCCACTTCCAAAAATAGAAACAAGATCACTGGCTACTTTTAATCCCACTATAGAATGAACCATTGACAATGATAGTGGAACAATAAAATAAATTCCTATTTGAGTAAATAAAGACTTATTAATCATTTCATTATCAACACCAATTTTCTTTAGCATTCTATATCTATAAACATTATCTGCTGATTCACTTAATTGTTGAAGTGCAAGAACAGCTGCTGATGTTATTAAAAATACTATTCCTATATAAATTGCTAAATAAGATATCATTGCTCCTATCCCAACAGAATTATCTAAAAGTTCATTCTTAGTTAATCCATAAACTGAAACTTTCCCCTCTCTTTCTTGTGTCCTAAAATTTTCATTTAAATATTTTTCTGCTTCTTTTATATCACCTTTAAAATTAATATTTAAATTGCAAAATACAGCTTTTAATCCATCTGTAACTTCATCATTAACAACAATTGTACAAATATTATTTTTCATCATTGAATCATAAGTTGTAGCACTTATAACTTTATAATTTGCTGGTACTAATATTGTACCATTTATATCTACTTCTACATTATTATTTATATTTTCTTGAATATCTTTAATTACTTCACTTACATCTCCAAAAGCATAATATTCATCTTCTTTTAAATTTATTTCATCTCTATTCAACATTTTCATAAGTGAATTAAAATCAGAAAGCTTAATTATACTTATTGGTCTATCTTGTGATATTGGATATAAATTTTTATTTTTTTCAACTACCTCTTTACTAAAGAACTTTTTATAAGTAAAATCACTTTCATAATTAGTATATTGTGATTTTTCCCCTATAATTTCATCTAATCCTCCATATTGTTCATTAATTGTATTTAGTACATCTTCAGTATCATAAGACCAAAAACTAGCATCAAATTGAGTTAAATCTTCTACATCACTATTCATAGCCTTAGTTATCCCTAAGCCAGCTGAAAAAGTGCATATAGCTACAAATAACATTAAGCATATAAAAGACATTGATATAAAAGTTGTGTTTATCTTGCTATTTATTTGTCTTAAAACAAACATATTTAAGTTCTTTAAGTAATTCTTTTTATTGCTTTGAAATATCTTAAGTAAAAATCCTGACAAAGAAAAGAAAAATAAAAATGTACCTACTGCTCCAAATATAATTGCTTTAACTATTGTGCTATCCATAACAGCCAATCCATTTTTTAATATTATGTGATATCCTTCACCTATGCTTATAATACTTATTAAAAATACTATTATTGAAATCCAAATATTTTTAACTCTTAACTTTTCATTTTTCTTTGAATCATTTAATAAGTCTATTAACTTTACTTTTCTAATAGTTATAGAATCAAATATTAAAACAACTAAATAAATAAGTCCAAAATTACCTATAGTTCTTACAAATGCGGCTTTAGAAAATACAAATGTAAACTTAGTTATATTAACTTCAAATAATTTGGCCGTAAATATAGATATTCCCTGTGATAATAATACCCCTAGTACTAACCCTATACCTAAAGAAATTATCCCTATTAACATAGTTTCTATAAATATAATACTTGAAAGCTTTCTATTTTCCATACCTAAAGTCATATATATACCAAACTCTTTTTTTCTCCTTTTAATTAAATAGTTATTGGCATACACTATTAAAAATCCTAAAATAAAAGAAATAAATATAGAAACTATTCCAATAATATTACTTGTTAATTCAAAGGCATTAGCCTTCAAGTCACTTAACTCCATCATTATACTTTGAGACTCTATTGAATTAAAAGTATAAAATATACATACACCAAATACTAAGGTCAAAAAATATATTGTGTAATCTTTTAAACTCTTTTGTATATTCCTAAATGCTAATTTAAAATACATCTCTTTGGTCACCTCCAAGTAAGGTAACAACTTCAATTATCTTATTAAAGAAATCTTTTCTACTATCATTTCCTCTAACTAACTCATTAAAAATCTTTCCATCTTTAATAAATAAAATTCTACTTGCATAGCTTGCTGTAAAAGCATCATGAGTTACCATCATAATAGTTGCATTTAATTCTGTATTTAAATGTTCTAAACTTTCAAGAAGCATTTTTGCAGACTTTGAATCTAATGCACCAGTTGGCTCATCTGCTAAAACTAATGATGGATTAGTTATTATTGCTCTTGCACATGCAACTCTTTGTTTTTGTCCACCTGATACCTCATAAGGATATTTATTTAATATTTCTATAATCCCAAGCTTACTTGCTACTTCTTTAACTCTACTATCAATTTCTTTATGATTGACTCTTGAAATAGTTAGTGCTAATGCTATATTTTCATAACAAGTTAATGTATCTAATAAGTTAAAATCTTGAAATATAAATCCAAGTTCTTCTCTTCTGAATTTTGCTATTTTTTTAGTGTTTAACTTTGTAATATCATTATTATTTATAAAAATGTGTCCACTGCTTACTTTATCTATTGTTGAGATACAATTTAATAATGTAGTTTTACCACTTCCTGAAGCACCCATTACCCCAATAAATTCTCCTTCTTCTACTGTAAAACTAATATTATTAATTGCTTTAGTTATATTACTCTTATTTCCATAATATTTTTCTATATTACTTACCTTTAAAACTTCCCTTTTCATACTTTCCTCCACTGAGTTCATATTTTCAAGACTTTCCCTTGACTATGATTAAATTTTACAATTAATATGATACTCTATCCATAGAACTATATAACAGAAACCTTACATTTTTGTTATATAACAAAAATCGCACACCAAAGTGGTGTGCGTATTTTATAATTATCGCAGATGAAAATATACATATTTTCTCCTGATACAATTTATTATTAATCAACTTATACAATATAAGATAATTATTTTTATTAAATTAAAATATCTTTTCTTTTAAAGTTAATATGCGCAATTGTATATGAAATTACAATAGTTGCAATCATAACTATTATTCCATTTTGAACTGTCATATTAGGATTATTAAACGCTAATGCACTACTTCCAGTTAATACACTAATTCCATCACCATAGTTTACAAATATTAAATGTGCAACATCTTTAAGTGAATCTATTCCTTGACTTCCTATACTTAAAAATACCGTAACAACTACTGATAATGCCATAGTTATCATACTACTTTTTATTAAAGTTGAAATTAAAAATACTACTGAACAAGCTGCTATAATAAATAATCCTTGGAATAACATAGCTTTAACAAACAATTCTCCATTAGTTCCCATGTGCCCTGATCCTACAACTTTAACTAATTCAGCTACACCTTCAGAATTTATAACCTTATTATATTGAGCTCCTAAATTAACTGGATAGCTAGCTCCACCTAGTTTACTAGTTAAATTTACAAAAGCAAATCCTATAAGTTCTCCCCCTAAAATCATAGCAACAACTGTTATTGTTACTGATATAAACTTAGATAAAAGCACCTTTCCTCTTGTTACTGGTTGTACAAGTAGGAATTTTAATGTAGCTGGCGTACATTCTCCAGAAACTATATCACTCATAAATACAGCTATCCCACAAAGTAAAAGTGCCATTCCTAAAAATTGCATAAGTGAAGTCATATAGTTATAAGCTTCATATTCCCATCCATAAAGTGGCTCAATATTATTATCCTTAAGATAATTATACATTTCTAAATTATCTTGCTCTTCCATTAAATATCTTTTTGACCACTCATCATCGTACTTTTTATAACTTTCTATAATTTGCTTACTATCCTCAATCATTTGATCTAATTGAAGCTTCCATGCCTTTTCATCTAATCCATTTTTTATTATATCTTCATAGTTTTCTATTTGAGCCTTTGAATTTTCTATAGCCTCTTGTAAATATGTTATATATTCTGGATTAACATCAGTGTCTTTATTCAGCTCAAGTTCTTCATTATAATAGTTTAAATTATCTTGAGCCATTTCTAGTTGTTTCTCTGGTGAACTCCATACTCTCATATTTTTATCGCTTCTATATTGAGCAAATATAGTTACTGCTATGAAAGCTGCAAAAAGTGCAAATACTATCCATGTCTTGGACTTTTTCATAAGTTTTATTAATTCATTTTTTATTAAAGTAAATAACATTATCTTATTCCTCCCTCAACTAATTCCATATATCTTTGCTCTAAGCCTTTTCTTTCCTTATAGATTTCTTCAATATTAAAATTATTACATGCTAAATGCTTAACCAGCTTAGACGTTGAGTTAGATTCTAATATTATTTGTAATCCCTTATCATTAATTTTACATGATGAAACATAAGTTAATTTTTTAACTTCATTTTCAATTATTTTCTTATCATCATTAGAAACGAGACAAATTATATCTTTCTCAGTATCCATAGAATTTGTATCTGAATTTATTTCTTCAACAGCCTTAATTACTCCATCATTAATAAATGCAACTTTATCACAAAGATTTTGAACTTCTGATAATATGTGAGATGATACAAATACAGCCATTCCCCTTTCCTTAGCTGCCTTTTGTACAACTTCTCTAAAATCTAATATTCCAGATGGATCTAATCCATTCGTTGGCTCATCTAAAATTAGTAGCTTTGGTTTTGATAAAAGGGACGCTGCTAGTCCTAATCTTTGCTTCATTCCTAAAGAATATTTTCTTACTTTATCATCAATCCTTCCCTCAAGACCAACAAGTTTTATAGTTTCTTCTACATCTTCTTTAGATACCTTTCTTATTCTTGCAATTTGCATAAGATTTTCTCTACCTGATAAATACTTGTATAACTCTGGATTTTCAACTACTGCTCCAACTTCACTTAAAGCATTGGTTGTATCCTTACTTAAATCATGCCCACAAATTTTTATTTCTCCTGATGTTGGTTTAATTAATCCAACTAACATTCTTATTGTAGTAGTTTTCCCAGCACCATTAGGTCCTAAAAATCCAAATATTTCTCCAGACTTTATATTAAAACTTACACCTTTTATAATTTCTCTTTTTCCTAATGACTTTCTTAAATCATTTACCTCTAAAACATTCATGTATCTTCCTCCTACACTTTTTCCATCACTCCTTGTATTATATCTATAAAATCTTACTATATATTTTAAATTTTCTTAATAATTCCTTAATAAAATATGCCTCAGGTAAAATATACATATTTTACCTGAGGCATAGATATAAAAACATTTTTTCTACATTAATTTTATTTTATCAAAATACTCTTCTTTTAAAATATTATAATATAATTCATTAACTTCTTTATTATCTAATAACGGTAGTTCCCTTATCTTTTCAAACTTAAAATTAAATCCACATTTTTCAATTACTCTTTTAGATTTAAAATTATAATCAAAATGACCACACCAAATTAAATCTAAATTTAATTCTTCAAATCCATATTTTATTAATGCTTTAACAGCTTCAGGAATATATTCATTTCCCCAATATTTAGGATTTAAAACATATCCTATTTCACGTACATTTCCACCTTGCATATTTTTATCAATCTTTTTATAATGTAACCCTACTCCACCGATAACTTTACTTTCACTTTTTAAAACTACTGCGTATTCTTCATCACCATCTATAAACATATCAACTATTTCTTTACTATCTTCTATAGTTTTATGTACAGGCCACCCTGCATTAGGTCCTACTCTATCATCACTACCATAGTCATACATATCTAAATAATCATCTTTACACCATTTTCTTAATATTAATCTTTCTGTTTCAATACTCTTCATAAACTTACTCTCCCTTTTAGCACTAAAATTTCATCATATCATTTATAGGCAATAATATAGTTACCTCTGTTCCTTCATTTTCCTTTGATTTAATATTTATACCTAGTCCTAACTTTTCACAAAGCTTTTTGCACAAATACAATCCCATACCAGTAGATTTTACAAATTTTCTACCATTTTTACCTGTATACCCTTTTTCAAAAGCTTTAATTACAGACTTTTCATCCATTCCAATTCCATTATCACATATTTTTAAAAGAACATCATTCCCCATATTTTCACTATATATTTTTAAAACACTTTCTTTCTTATCCATATATTTAATACTATTACTTACTATTTGACCTAAAATAAATTCTATCCATTTACTATCACAGGATACTATTTTATCAACATTCCTAATATCAACTTTAACCCGTTTTTCAATTAAAGTATTAGCATTTTTTCTAATTACAGCATTAATAGATTTCTTTAAATTAATTTCTTTAATCAAATAATCTTTTTCTACTGCATTGCTTCTTGCATAAAATAAAACCTGTTCTATATAATCCTCAACCTTTGTTACCTCTTCTCCTATACTTTCAGTAACTTCATTATCATTATTTTCAATAAGTAATTTACAAGTTGCTATAGGAGTTTTTATTTCATGTACCCAAAGCTCTATATATTCTTTATAATCATTGCTATTTCTAATAGATTCACTTATATCATCCTTCATTGATTTTGTTGCTTGACTTATAATTTCAAATAAAATTTTACCCTCTAAAAAATCTTCTTCAGTAGCAACATCACCAATAAAATACTTTTTATCCAATTCATCTAATCTCTTTAATAAACTACTATAATACTTACTTTTTCTTAAACAATCATAAATAAAAAAAGATATACTGGCTAAAAAATTCAAAATACATATTATAAAAATTGCATAGGAAGATACATTTAATCCAAACAATAAATAAGATGTAATAACTAAAACAATTATATTAATTATTATAAATATAACTTTATCTTTAAAATATTCTATAAAGCTCATATTAAAATATACCCCTGTCCCCTCTTTGTTTGAATATAATCAACAGCACCTATTTCTTCTAATTTTTTTCTTAACCTATTAATATTAACAGTCAAAGTATTATCATCTACAAATTCATCATCCTGCCACAAAGCTTTCATTAAATCATTTCTCGAAACAATCCTCTCTTTATTTTTCATTAATGTAAAAAGAATTTTACTTTCATTTTTTGTTAACTCACACTTTTTATTATCAAATGTCATTTCACTAGTAGACATGTTATATTTTAAACCCTTAAATTCGAAAACTTCACTATCTAAATTTTGATATGTTCTTCGAATAATTGATGCAATCCTAGCAAGTAAAATTTGAGTATTATAAGGCTTAGTTATAAAATCATCTGCACCTAAATTCATACTCATAAGCTCATCTACTTCACTATTTCTACTTGTAACTACTATTATTGGAACATTAGATTTCCTTCTTATTTCTCTGCATATATAATAACCATCATAATACGGTAAATTAATATCTAACAATATTATATCTGGCTCCTCCTTCAGGGAAATATCAACTATATTTTCAAAATCTGTGGAATAACTTGTTTCATAACCATATCTATTTAAAAATGTACTTAACTCTAACCTTATTTTCTCTTCATCTTCTATAATAAAAATTTTATTATTCATTTATAAAACCACCCCTTTTTCATAATTATATCCATAATTTCTAGCAAAGCACAATTATTATATTTATAAATTAATTTCTATGTTAAAATATTTATTATACTTTTTCTTTTATATTAATTTAAAGATGGGGTGAAACTATTATGAAAGCACTTATTTTGTATACAAACACAGGTGCCGGACATGCTTCTGCTGGAAAAGCAATTTGTAATGCACTTGATAACTTAAATATTAAGACTGTAGAAATAGATACCTTAAGCTTTGCAGGAAAAAACACATCTAAAAAAGTAGAAAATTCTTATGTTAGCATAGTAAAACATAGTCCTAGATTTTTTGGATCACTTTATAAAGCGGGCGTAAAAATTAGTAACCCTAAGATAAAATCTATAATTTACATTTTAAATTCTCTTTATGCAAATAAAATATATAATGTTATTACTTCTGAAAATCCAGATATAATTATTTGCACTCATATATTTTGTGCCCAAACAATTTCTTATTTAAAAAATAAATATCCATTTAACTCCATTACTGCTGCTATTATAACTGATTATACCTGTGCACCTTTTTGGGAAGAAACAAATTTAGATTATTTTTTTATTCCTCACAAAGATTTAATTAATGAATTTATTAGTAAGGGAATAGATAAAAATAAACTTCTGAGCTTTGGATTACCAGTACACTCCAAATTTAAACAACACAAATCTAAAGTTGCTGCAAAAAAAGAACTAAACCTTGATCCTAATATGAAACATATATTATTAATGGGTGGCAGTATGGGTGCAGGCAATATACTTGAAAGTACCAGAATCTTATCTGATAAACTACCTAACATTCAGGTTACGGTTATTTGTGGACATAATGAAGAATTATTTAAAGAATTTAATAAAGTAAAACTAAATAAAAATATTAATATATTATCTTTTACAGATTCTATTGATTTATTAATGGATGCAAGTGATATTTTAATTACTAAACCTGGTGGATTGACCACAACAGAAGCAATGACCAAAAATTTACCTATTATAATGATAAACCCAATTCCTGGCGTAGAATCTGCTAATTGTAATTTTTTTAAAAGTCATGGGATGGCACTAGCTTCTAATTCAGTAAATGAAACTTTATCTCTGTGTAAATCTTTATTAACTGACGATTCATTATGCAATTCTATTATTCAAGCACAAAAGAAAAATATTAACTTAAATACGGCTGATGATATTGCTAACTTTCTAATAAAACAAGCAAATCATAGGAGGGAATAACCTTGTTTTTTAGAGATATTTTATTAATTATTTTATCTTTTTTATCAGGATCTATTATGTATTCTTATTTAATTCCTAAATTAGTTAAAGGCATTGATATAAGAAAAATATCAGATGATATGAATCCTGGTTCAGGAAATGTTATTAAATATTGTGGAATACCTTTAGGAATACTATGTATAATTTTAGATTTATTTAAAGCTTTTATTCCTGTTTTTATTTCTATTAATTATTTTTATACAAGTAACATAGCAATTATTTTTATTGCAATTTCGCCAATTTTAGGGCATGCTTATTCACCATTTTTAAAATTTCAAGGTGGAAAGGCTATTGCATCTACATTTGGTTCATTTTTAGCATTATATCCTATAAGTTATGTTGCATTAATATTTGCACTCATATTAATATTTTTTAAATTTATTTTAACTATTAAACCAAACTCTAGTGTTATTTTAGTTAGTATTTTATTTTTAGATATACTAGTATTTGCTTCTAATTCCAGTATTCATATTAAATTAATAGTATTTTTATCATCAATAATTCTCGGGCATAAGCATAGGGTAAATAGAAATGACGGTGATATAACAATCTCATTATTTAATAAATACTGTAAAAAAATTCTTTATCATAATCAAATTACTTAGTAATAACTATATAATTTTTCTATAAAATAATGAGTAGCAGATTTAGATATTTTGATTACTAAATTTGCTACTCATTCTTTCATTACATTAACTTAAGATAATTAATTTATAACTCTATACTATTCACTTTTTTCTAATTTAGAAATCTGCTTTTCTCCTAAATCAGCTAACTCCTTAAATTGACTTATAGTTTCTTTAAGCCTTGGTAATGCTTCTTGTTTATATGAACTAATTGCATTTAATGCCTCTAAAGTATCAGAAAAGGCAGATTTTAAAGTATCTACAGAAATATTAGATTCAATTGATTGCCTTTGAATTTCTGCTCCTTGCTCCTTAAGCATTTTTGATGTTCCGCTAATTAAATCATTTGTAGTTTTATTTAATAAATCTATCTTTTTCAAAACTATTTTTTGATTATATAGTGCACTAGCAACTATTGTTGCAGTTCTCAAAGCAGATATAGTTACATTTTTAGCTCTATCAACACCTCTTATAAGCTCTTTATTATTTCTTCTTATAACTTCAATTGCTATTATCCCTTGCTGATTAACAACTATCATTTGCTGCATATCCATAATTCTTTGCCTTAAAGGAAATAATATCTCCTCCGAAACAAAACTAATTCTATCCGGATCATCATTATTAACTTTTGCTTTATTTAAGGCATCTGAAATCTCCTCATCCATCATTATTCCCATTTCTATTTCTTTAGCTAACTTTTTTGTTAAATCCCTCATAGATAACTCTTCTATTTCCAAAGTAGTATTATCATTTTTTAAGGTTATCTTACCTTTTTCCAAAGATTCCATGATATCATTAATAACATTATCAGCTTTTTGATACTTATCAAAATAAGTACGTATTGGATTTGCAACCCTTCCGAAAAATCCTTTTTTTGTGAAGTCTATCATACTTGGATCAAGATCTTTCATTGCCCTTTGTAATTCTGTTAACCCAATAGCAACTTCTCCTCCTTCATCTCCCATTTTAGATAGATTTTTTATACTTACTTCTAATAAGGCGTTTTTTTGAGATGATTTTTGCATAGTATCTAACCCAAATTCATCAATTGATTTTAAAATCAACTTTCTATCCTCTAATGAATCCATATCTAAATTCATAACTGCTTCTACATTATTATCGCTTAATACTTTTAACTTTTTTACTTCTTCTTTTTCTGGCTTTACAGCTTCTATAACCTCATTTTTAATTTCTTCGGTATCACATACATTCATTGAAAATCCCATGTTCTCCCCCCTATTTCTCTACATCTCTGCATTAAATAAACTTCCTAACTTATAAATAACATCATCAGAATCTGCATTAATACTTGTTGCCTCATTAATTGCAGAAATATTTTCTAACGCCTTAATATTTGCATTATATCCAATAGTATGAACTGGTATTTCAACTGCTTCTAGGATTTCTTTTATATCTTCTAAAGAATGTCCAATATTAGTTTCACCATCACTTAATACAAAAAGCATTAACTTAGTATCTGGATTCTTTTCCTTTTCTTCTAAAAGCATTTTAACAGCTACAGCAATTCCATCAAATGTTGCTGTTCCTCCTCCAGCATCCATATCTTGTACAGCTCCAGTAAATAGTGATCTTTGATTTAAATCGAACTTTCCTATAGGAAGATTAATATTAACATCATTTGAATAAGTTACTAACCCTATAGAATTTTCTTCTCCTATATATTGTGATCCATTCAACAATGATTTTTTTAGCTCATTTAATGGTTCACCCTCCATGCTTCCAGACACATCTGCCACAAAAACTGCAGCTATAGGCTTATTACTATTTTTGTTTTCCTTCCATAGCTTTTGAGCCTGTATTATTACATCTCCTTCTAACTCTCCAATTTCACATTTATAATCTTCTAAGTTATTAAATCCATATTCTGTAGCTAAATCTTGATATTTTTCTCCTTTATAAAATTCAATGAATCTATTTAATATTTCTTTCTTTTCTTCAGATAAATTTCCAACTGCATATAATGGACTATCATGTCTATACCCAAATGGTGTAAATACATAATCTGCTTTTAATTCTGGTGAATTTATATATGTTTGATATTCCATAATAAATCCATCTAAAATACCTGATTCAGCAGAATTTCTTAATTGAAGTGTTGTATATGCTACTAATGGTATATTAGTTTGAAATTCATTAAAGCCCTCAATTGCTTTTTCACTTAATGGATCACTTGAATCAAATGTGCTTAATGTTGATACTAAAAAATTTAATCCTGTTGCACTTGCAAATGGATTTGTATATCCCATATTTATTTCTCCATTAGCAACAGCCTCTGTAACATTCTTCAAGTTAATTGAACCATACTTTTCTATTAAATCATCATACTTTTCCTTAGACATAATAATGCCAGCCACATTTCCAACCATTTTTTCATCATATAATTCAATTGTCTTGCCATTGGCTTTTACCATTTCTCCCCATAGCTCATTTGATGGATTATACGCATCTGGTAAATATTTCTCTGAAACTATATAATCCATTCCAAGCCCTGATGCTACTTGCCTTATCTTAACTGAAACAGTTTTCCCATTCACTTCTATTCCTGCCTCATTAAAATCATTAGCTACATCTATTAACCAACTATCCTTTCCAGTACCAGTTTTCTCACCTGTAGAAAATATTTCAATATAAGTGTCAGTAGTATTCTCAACTTGTGCTGGATACTTTTCAATATCCGGAATAGTATCTTTTACATCCTCAACGCCTAAATCTATGGCTGCTTTTCTAGGTTCTATTTCATTAATATCAATATCTTTACAAATCTTATTCAACTTATCAGTTGCATTTTCTTCAGATATAGCTTCTTTACTTTTTCCCCAATTTTTAGTTAAAGTTATTCCGCCATAAACTAATCCAAAAATTACAATAGCCATAACTATCAAAATACCTGCAAGTTTTCCACTTTTCTTACCACCCACTAATCCATACCCCCTACTTCTTTTATTTATCTACTTATAAAATTTTATTTTATTAATTAATTCATCAACATCCTTAATTGCACTCATATTTTCTAACTCTCCATCTTCTAAACTATTAAATTTTGATAACTCAAAAAGAAATTTATCTAATTTCAATAAAATCTCCTCATTATCTTCTATAGAATCTTTCACAAAAAATATATATTCATCAAACATATCTTTTTTCTGCTCTTCTATTTTTCCATTAAGTTTCCCATTTTTAATGTCCTTTTTTATTTTTTCATATTCTTGTTCATCAAAAATATTTATTTTATTGATAACACTCTTTATATTTATATAAAAAACATCTCTTACTTCAGTTATTGTCTTTTTAAATTTTATATAACTCATTTCATTTACAGTAAATTTTTGCAATAGTATATCATCTATTTTTTCTTGCTTTTTGTCCATTCTTTCTATTTGTTCTAATAAAATATCAATATCCTTTGAAAAAACTCTTTTACTGCTATTCTCCTTTAATGCTTCTATGTAATCCTCACTATCATCTAATTTAGAAATATCAATTTCATTATCTTCTTTTATTAATATTTTGTAATTTCCAATAATGAAAATAATAAAGCTCATTATGATTATTGTTATACCTATTGATGTTTGAAATATATTAATAAAATCTATTTTAATATTAAATAATCCTGGTGAAAAAATAATAATATTAAGCATTACAATTGCAATATTCAATCCTAGTAATGAACTTATTCTTTTAACCTTCAAATTGCAACACCTCTTTTTTTCGTTTTTTATATTAAAATATATTCTCTTTTATGCGTGAATATTTATTTTTATAAAAAAACTCTACTCTAAAAATAATTGCCCTCTTTATGATTTCAAATAATATTTATAATTTTTATAAATATGCTTATCTAAAAACAAAAAAGTCCTATATTAAGGCTTAACTTATATTCAACCTTAATATAGAACTTAATTTTTTATCTAAATGCAGATGGAGATATCCCGTAATACTTTTTAAATAATTTACTAAAATGATACGCATCATTATATCCAACTCTTTGAGCTACCACTTTAATAGGAATACTTTTATCTTTTAGTAAATCTTCTGCTTTTGATAATCTTATTTTAATTAAATGATTTATTGGAGAATCTCCAATCTCTTCCTTAAATATCTTTGAAATATAAACAGGACTTAAATACATATTCTTAGATATCTTGTCCAATGAAATATCACACATATAATTTTCATTCATATAATCAATAATTTCCCTAACTATATTTTGTTTTTCAGATGATTGAAATGAACAATTATATTCATCTTCCTGCTTTTCTTCGCTTTCAAATTCCCTACATAAAATAATCAACAATTTCATTACTAAAGATTTAAGTACTAATGGATATCCCACCCTTTTCATTTTTTCCTCTTTAATAATTTCATCACAGCACTTTAAAAATTCATTTTCATATTTTTTTAATTTTATTACAGGGCCTACTCCTTTATTATCTATGTAATTCTCTCTTATATCACTCAATTTAAAATTATGAACACCTATGTGCAATTGAGTATATTTAGAATACTCACCAGGTGTCTCCATATGATATAATCCTGGATTTGAAATTAATACTTCCCCTTTTTTTATCGTATAATTATTACCATCAATACAATAGTCAGCTACTCCAGATGTTACTATTGACAACTCTAAAAAATCATGACAGTGATACTTAAATTCCCAATGATTATCACTTCCATTTAAACTTGCTTGAAAAGCAAATAATACTTCTGGATTATATTCCTCTGTTCCTCTACCCCATTCAAACATTTCTTTCTCCTTGTCTCATAAACTTCATTATAATTATAACTTTATATAATAATATACATCAATAGTTTAAGATATCACATTTCATTTTTATACCTAAAATTATAATCTATATAAGGAAATTATATTGAATAAAAACGGAGGTAACTGTTATGGAAAGTTTAAAATGGATAATTGGGTATTTAAAATACCACATTCCCAAATACAGTATTGCATTAATTTTAGTATTAATAACTTCACTATTAAGTATGATTAATCCTTTCCTAGCTGGAGATATAGTTGATAGGGTTTTAAAAGGAAATGAAAAGAATATATTAATTCCTATTCTAATCATTATGCTAGTTGTTGTTGTAATAAAAGGAATACTTACTTATACGTATCAAATGATTTTTGAAAGAGTATCACAAGACATACTTCTTAATATTCGTAAAGATTTATATTCTAAATTATTAAAATTAGATTTTGACTATTATAATAATACCAAAACTGGTGATATTATGGCTAGAATGACTGGTGATACCGATGCACTTCGTCATTTTATAGCATGGGTTGTATATAATATTTTATCAAATTTAAGCGTATTTATATTTGCAATTATTTCAATGGCTATTGTAAGTCTCCCTTTAACTCTATTTATGCTTGCTATTTGTCCTATAATTGCAATAATAACTATAAAAATGGGAGTTCAAATTTCTCCTACTTTTTATAATATAAGAGAAGCTTATTCAAGGCTTAATTCTGTTACTCAAGAAAATATAAGTGGTAATAGAGTTGTAAAAGCCTTTAGTAGAGAAGATTATGAAATAGAAAAATTTAATAAAGAAAATTTGAATTATAAAGAAAAAAATATGGATACTACCAAAATTATAGGTAAATATATGCCTGTATTAGAATACTTATCAAGCTTTTTATCAATAATAATGATACTGGTTGGAGGTATTTTAGTAATTAATAAATCTATGACATTAGGTGATTTAGTCATATTTAATGGATTACTTTGGGCATTAAATAACCCTATGAGAATGGCTGGATATTTAATTAATGATACAGAAAGATTCATAGCTTCTTCAATTAAAATAAGGGAATTATTAAATACAGAATCAAATATTAAAAACTCTAAGGCTCCTGTTAAATCAGAAAGAATTCATGGTGATATTTTATTTGATAACGTTTCTTTCAACTATGGAGATACTGCAGCCCTAAAAAATGTTTCTTTTGAAGCTAAGTGTGGACAAACTATTGGAATAATAGGGCCTACTGGAGCTGGTAAATCTACTTTAGTAAATTTAATTTGTAGATTTTATGATGCAACAGAAGGTGAAGTTTTAATTGATTATACACCAATAAAGAATATAGATATCAAGCAATTGAGATCTTCAATAGGAATGGCAATGCAGGATATATTTTTATTTTCAGATACCATTGAAGGTAATATAGCTTATGGTAACCCATCAGTATCTCTAGATAAAGTTAAAGATATTGCTAAGCTTTCAGAAGCACATGGATTTATCTCTGAAATGCCTGAAGGTTATGACACAATTATTGGTGAAAGAGGTGTAGGTTTATCAGGTGGACAAAGACAAAGAATATCTTTAGCTAGAGCCTTAATAACTAATCCTTCAATATTAATCTTGGATGATACAACCTCTGCTGTTGATATGGAAACAGAATTTAAAATTCAAAAAGAAGTTAATTTAAATAATCCAAATAGAACTAATTTTATAATTGCTCACAGAATATCTTCCGTTAAGTCTGCTGATTTAATATTAGTTCTTGATAATGGTCGAATTATTGAAAGTGGCACACATGATTCATTAGTTAATAATAAAGGATACTACTATGAAGTATATAAGACTCAGTTTGGAGACTTTAATTTATCTAAGGAGGTAATATAAATGGCTAGAAATAAATATGATATTGATGAAGAGTTACAAGAAGGTTTTAACTTCTCTCATCTTAAGAGACTTACAAAGTATATGAAACCATATAAAAATAAAATTACTATATCAGTTGTATTAATGTTAATTTCAAGCTTTGTTTCACTTCTTGGGCCCTACTTAATAAAAATAGCTTTAGATGATATTATACCATCTGGTAATCTAATAAATTTAATAATTTTATCACTCATTTATGCATTATCACTTATATTAGTTAGTGCTTTTATGAAGCAACGTATACTTACAATGGGTGAGGTTGGACAAGATATTCTTGTAGATATGAGAAATGATTTATTTGTTAATTTGCAAACTCTTCCATTTAGTTATTACGATAGTAGACCTCACGGAAAGATTTTAGTAAGAGTTGTGAATTATATTAATTCATTAAGCGATTTATTGTCTAATGGATTTGTTAATTTAATTGCTGATACTGTAACTCTTTTAATTACTATTATATTTATGTTTTGTTTAGATTATAAACTTGCATTAGTTAGCTTAATTGCTTTACCAGTTTTAATTGCTGTTATGATGTCTCTAAAAAAAGCACAAAGACTTGCTAATCAAAAACTAAGTTCTAAACAATCTAATATGAATGCCTATGTACATGAAAGTATAAATGGAATTAAAGTAACACAATCATTTTCTCGTGAAGAAGAAAATATGAAAATTTATGAGGATGTTTGTAAACAATATAGTGATTCTTGGATTGATTCAGTTAAATTAAATTTCTTGGTTTGGCCATCTATAGATATTATTTCGGTTGCTTCTATTTCTTTAATTTATTTATTTGGTATTTTAATATTTGATTCATCAATCAAGGTAGGGGTACTAGTAGCATTTATCGGATATGTGTGGAGATTTTGGGCTCCTATAACTAATATAGGTAACTTTTATAATACAATAATAAATGCTATGGCTTATTTAGAAAGAATCTTCGAAACAATGGATGAAAAACCATTAATACATGATGAACCTAATGCAAAGATTCTTCCTTCAATTGAAGGTCATGTTGAATTTAAAAATGTAACTTTTATGTATGAAGAAGATAATCCTATATTAAAAAATATTGATATGAACATTAATAGTGGTGAATCTATAGCTCTAGTTGGGCCTACTGGAGCAGGTAAAAGTACTATTGTAAGCTTAATAAGCAGATTTTATGATATTAATGAAGGTGAAATTTTAATTGATGGTATTAATATTAAAGACGTAACTTTAAAATCTCTTAGACAACAAATGGGTATTATGCTTCAAGATTCATTTATCTTCTCCGGAACTATAATGGATAATATTCGTTATGGTAAGCTTGATGCAACTGATGAAGAAGTTATTGAAGCTGCTAAAATAGTACAGGCTCATGAATTTATAATGGAATTTGAAAATGGATATTACACTGAAGTTAATGAAAGAGGTTCAAGGCTTTCTGTTGGCCAAAGACAACTTATATCATTTGCAAGAGCATTACTAGCTAATCCTAGAATCCTAATATTAGATGAAGCAACTTCTAGTATAGATACTCAAACAGAACTTCTGCTTCAAAAAGGATTAGATGAATTATTAAAAGGAAGAACTTCCTTTATAATTGCTCATAGATTATCTACAATTAAAAATTCTTCAAGAATAATGTATATAGATGACGGACGTATTGTTGAATGTGGTACTCATGATGAATTAATGTCATTAAAAGGACATTATTACAACCTTTATCAATCACAATATGCTCTTTTAAAAGAAGCAATTTAAAGATAGTTAATAGTGATAAGTTAATAGTTAATGAATAAATTTAGCTTGAGCTGAATTTAGGAGAAATACATTTTAGAAACTCCATAAGGAGTTTCTACCTTAACTCTTAACTATTAACTATTAACTCTTAACTAAATCAGTGTATTATTAATTTTACTCCAAAATATCCAAAGGATATCAAAACGGTATTCCATATGCTAATTCCGAGTGATGAGTATAATACAAACCCCCAAAAATCTGTTCGAACAACTCCTGATACTAATGATATTAATGTTCTTATTACCGGTATTAATCTACAAATAAAAACCGCTTTATTACCATACTTTTTAGAATAGCTTAATATCTCTTTAGTATATTTTTCGGTTTTAGGTGCTTTTTTATTAAACCATTCTAGAATCGGAGTTCCTATGTAATAACCTATGATATAAAAAGCTATACTTCCAAACACAGCAGCAGCTATAGATATTAAAATTACTAGAAATAAACTATTTTTTGTTTCTGCTACAAAAGCTCCTATTGTAGGCATAACTACTGTAGCAGGAACACCTGGACAATTTAGATGTTCTAAAAAAATAACTATAAATAAAAAAATAAGTCCATATTTAGAAAAATACTCTAATACAATGCTAGTCCCCATTACATACTCTCCTCTTTATTGGAGTTTTTAAATAATTATTATATTAATATGTTAACTTTCTACCATATATACTTAGAATATTTTATTTTGAACTGTAATTATAAATTTTTTCTTAATTATTTTATGTTATCGATTTCACGTTGTTGGAATATTTATATATTAGTTGTATAATAATCTATGATTTAATAGTAAATTAACTTTTTTTTACAAATATTTAACTTTAAAACAATCATAGGGGGATTTTTATATGAAACTTTCTTTTACCGAGCAGTCGAAACGCTCATTTTTGAAATTTTTATTTGCTCCATTAATTATTAACTTTATTATTGAGCTTTGTAGTAGAAGAAACCTACTAGATACTTTTGGATATATCTTTGGTTCTCCATTAGTATTTTTATATAATTCATTAATTATTTTATCAACTTTATCAATAGTACTATTATTTAAGAGAAGAACTTTCTTCTTCACATTAATTACAACTATTTGGATTGGTTTTGGTGTGACAAATGGTATTATATTAAGTAATAGAGTTACACCATTTACAGCAACTGACTTAACTCTTGCAGAATTTGGACTAGGTATTATTTCTAAATACTTATCTCCTTTCATGACAAGCTTAATTAGTGTTTTCTTAATAGTATTAGTAATAGGAATTGTAATTTTATTTTTCAAAGGACCAAAATTTAAAGAAAAAATTAATTATAAAAGAAATATTTTAATTGTTGCTGCAGCATGGACAATTTTATTTGGATCAACTAAGCTTGCAATAACTACAAATGTTATATCTTCTTATTTTGGTAATATTGCATTTGCATATTTAGATTATGGTTTTCCTTATTGTTTTGCAAATACTTTATTTAACACAGGTATTGATAAACCTAATGATTACTCAGAAGAAAAAATGGCAGCTATTTCGGATTTAATTACTACTAAAGATACAACTAATGTTGCTACTACAACTGAAACTAATAATGATGATATTTTATTAGCTAGTACTGAAGGTGGATTAAATCAAGATGAAACTGAGAAAAAACCTAATATAGTTATGGTGCAATTAGAATCATTCTTTGATCCAACACTAGTGAATTTTTTAGAATTTTCTCAAGATCCAGTTCCTAACTTTAGAAGTCTTATGGAAAACTATCCATCTGGATACGTAACAGTTCCATCTGTTGGTGCTGGTACAGCAAATACTGAATTTGAAGTTCTTACTGGAATGAGCCTAAAGTTCTTTGGACCTGGTGAATATCCTTATAAAACTATTCTTCAAGAAAGTACTGCTGAAAGTATAAATTATGACTTAAAAGATTTAGGTTATTCAACTCATGCTATTCATAATAATAAAGGTACATTCTATAATAGAAATTTTGTATTTTCACAATTAGGATTTGATACTTTTACTTCATTAGAATATATGGAAGTTGAAGAATTTACTGCAAAGGATTGGGCAAAAGACTTTTATTTAACTGATGAAATATTAAAATCGCTTGACTCTACAGATGGTTCAGATTTCGTTTATACAATTTCTGTACAAGCCCATGGTGATTATCCTAAAGAGCAAGTATTAGAAAATCCAATAATTACAGTTGGTGGTTTACCTGATGAAGGAACTACTAATGCATTTACTTACTATATAAATCAACTTTACGAAGTAGACCAATTTATAGGTCAATTAACAGAAGCTCTTTCTCAAAGAGATGAAGATACTGTATTAGTATTATTTGGGGATCATTTACCTACTCTTGGATTTAAAGATGAAGATTTAGATAATGGTTCTATATTCCAAACTGAATATGTTGTATGGAGTAACTTTGATCTTGAAAGAGAAGATGAAGATTTAACAGCTTACCAATTAACAGCTTCAGTATTAGACAGCTTAAATATTGATAGTGGTGTTTTAACTAAATTCCACAACCAATTTAAAGATTCAGAAGATTACCTATCTGATTTAAAATTATTACAATATGATATGCTATATGGTGAAAAATATATTTACGGTGGTGAAAATCCATTTATAGCTACAGATTTAAAGATGGGTACTTATGATATTACTATAACTAATGTTTATGAAGAAGATGGTAACTTAATAGTAAAAGGTGAAAACTTCAATAAATACAGTAAAATTTATATCAATGAGCAATATACAAAAACTGTTTTTGTTGATGAAAACACATTAATGGCACAAAATATTACCTTAGAACCTGATTCATCAATCGTTGTAACTCAACGTACTAGTGGTGGTGGAAAATTAGGTTCTACAAATACTTTTACTTATACAGTTGATGATGGAGATGTAATTGAAGTTCAATAATATAATTTTAGGGATGTATCAAAATAGGGAGAGTAGATAGATTTGTGTAAAAAACAAATCTATCTACTCTTTTTTTGTATGATTAGTTGGTAGATTTGGAA